>CAMBWJ010000280.1 GCA_945871545.1 uncultured Clostridia bacterium
CAAACTTCTGGATGGACTGGGAGCGCGAGGCCCACGTGGAGCTGTATCTGGGTGATGGCGAGCAGGCCATCTCCCAGGAGTGCGGCATCAAGCTGCACGGCCAGTACAGCCGCGCGGCCGCCGTGAAGGCCTTCAAGGTGATCGCCCGGGATGAATACGGATCGAACCGCTTCGAGTATCCCATCTTCACCAAGCGGGATTACACGGAGTATCAGTCCTTCCTGCTGCGCGCTTCGGGCCAGGACTACAACCGCGCCTTCATGCGCGATTCCGTGCTGACCACGCTGGCGGAGGATACCTCCGTGATGTATCAGGAGACGGAGGTGTGCGTCCTGTACATCAACGGCGAGTATTACAGCATGATGTACCTGCGCGAGCGCATCAACACCCACTCCATCTGCCAGTTCGAGGGCTGGGAGGGCCAGGAGGACGACCTGGATCTTGTGAAGGCCAACAACAACGTGATGCAGGGCTCCAACGATACCTATCAGGCGTTGATCGACTGGATCAAGGCCAACAAGGACAAGCTCAACACCCAGGAGGCCTACGAGCGCATCGACGCCACCATCGATCTGCAGAACTACATCGAATACATGGCCATCGAGATCTTCGTGGGTAACGGAGATACGCTGAACGTCAAGCGCTACCGGAATGTCAATGCCGACGGCAAGTGGCGATGGGTGCTGTTCGATCTGGACTGGGCCTTCGACGTGGATACCAACTCCATCAATCGCTGGTTGGACCCCCAGGGCATGGGTACGAACAAGTACACCCGCACGGAGCTGTTCATCGCCTGCATGGTCAACGACACCATCCGCGAGCGCTTCCTGACCTACTTCGGAGAGCAGCTGGCCACCACCTTCTCCACCGAGGCGGTGATGGCGAAGTTTGAGGCCCGCTACGATCTGATTGACGGCCTGCTGCCGGAGTATTTGGCGAAGCTGGGCATGACGCAGGACAAGTACAACAAGCAGCTCAAGGAGCTTGTGGATTACGCCGAGACCCGCCCGACCAAGATTCTGGAGTACTTCGACGGCGTGTTCGAGTTTACGGATGCGGAGAAGCAGAAGTACTTCGGCGAGGCCGTCGCAAAGATTCAGGCGTGGACAAACGCGCAGGGAGGTGCGTAAACAGGATGCAGGACAAGAGAACCAGCCTGCCCGCGCGGCACGAGCTGAAGTATTTCATCAATCCGGCGGAGCTGGACGCGCTGCGCGCACGGCTGCGGCCCGTGATGCAGCTGGATCCCCACTGCAAGGGCGGCCGCCCCTACGTCATCCGCTCGCTGTACTTCGACGACGTCGACGACAGCGCCTTTTACGACAAGCAGGCGGGCGTGATGCACCGCGACAAGTATCGCATCCGCATCTACCGCTACTCCGACAAGGAGATCTTTCTGGAGCGCAAGCGCAAAGTGGGCGATCTGATCCAGAAGTCCTCGGTGCAGATCACCCGTCGGCTGTGCGAGCAGCTGATCTCCGGCGATCCGCGCGGCCTGCAGGCATCCAGCAATCCGCTTTTGCAGGACATGTACGTGCAGATGCGGCTGCGGCTGATGCGCCCGGCGGTGATCGTGGACTACGCCCGGGAGGCCTACCTGCACCCGGCGGAGAACGTGCGCATCACCTTCGATCTGGGGCTGCGCAGCGGCCTGCACTCCTTCGACCTGTTCAATGCGGAGCTGCCCACGGTCTGTCCGCACGACCGGAACGTGGAGATCCTGGAGGTCAAGTTCGACCGCTACCTTCCGGGTCACATCGCCGCGCTGCTGAACGGCGTGGAGGCCGAGCGCAGCGCCGTGTCGAAGTATGTGCTCTGCCGGCGCTTCGAGCCCCTGGAAGGCTGACGCTGCCATACGACTTTTGATGAGGTAATTTTAAGATACTTAGGAGGAACGAACCATGAACGCAATTTCCGGACTCTGGAGCTCCCAGACGATCACTCCCGCATCCTGGCTGACGATTCTTGTGTCGCTCGTGCTGGCATTCGCCGTCGGTCTCTTCATCGCTTGGATCTACCGCCGGAATTTCCGCGGCGTGATGTATTCCAACAACTTCGCGCTGACGCTGGTGCTGATGACGCTGATCACCTGCCCGGTGGTCATGTGCATCAAGGAGTCCATTCAGCTGTCCATGGGCATGGTCGGCGCGCTGTCCATCGTGCGCTTCCGCACGGCGGTGAAGGATCCGCTGGACACTGCGTACATGTTCTGGGCGCTGACGATGGGCATCCTGCTGGGCGCGGGCCAGTTCTTCCTGACCGCGCTGACGGTTGTGGGCATCGGCATCCTGATCACTGTGGTGGTCAACCTGCAGTCCAAGCGCATGAACAGCTTCCTGCTGGTGCTGCGCATGGGCGACGAGGCCGAGCGCGCCGCCAGCCAGATCGTTGCCAGCGTGCGCAACCAGCAGCTCAAGAGCAAGACCGTCTCCTCCAACGGCATCGAAGCGACCTACGAGGTGCGCGTGGACAAGCCCGATGCGCTGCTGAACAAGCTGCGCGCGGTGCAGGGCGTGTACGACGCGACCCTGGTTTCCTACTCCGGAGAGTCGGCCTGATCTGCCCCGGGCAAATCGGCTGAAACTTCTATGGGAGGGAAATCTCAGTGAGCCAATCCAACAGACGGCCCTATCCCCAGGGCCAGCGCGGCCCCCAGCGGCCTGCGCCGCGTCCCGGACAGTACGCCGGCAGGCCTCCGGTTCGCCCGGGAAGCGGCGCGCAGCGTCCCTCTCCCCGGCGTCGGGGCGGAAGCGGCACGCTGCTGCGGGAGCTGAGCGTGCTGCTGATCGGCGGCGTGGTCGTGGCGGTGCTGGCCTACAGCCTGCAATGCCTGTGGCCCAACGGCTTCCCGCTGAAGACGCGGCAGGCGGACAGCGTGCCTGCGGTGCAGGCGGTGTCGGAGATCCACTCCGGCGGCCCGATCCGCATCAACGAGGTCATGACCGGCAACCAGAGCGTACTGAGCATCGAGGACGGCAGCACGCCGGACTGGATCGAGATTGCCAACATCGGCAAGAGCGCGGTGAACCTTGCGGGCTACAGCCTGTCCAAGACTGCAAACGCGGTGACGGTGCTCACCTTTCCGGAGGTCTGGCTCAACGCCGGCGAGTGCATGCTGGTGTACGCCGACAGCCGCCTGCGTGCGACTGCGGGCGAGGACCTGCACGCGCCCTTCCGCCTGTCCTCCTCCGGTGACACACTGATGCTGTTCAATGCAAGCGGCACGGCCATCGACACGGTGAACCTGCCCGCAGTGACGCGCAACTGCTCCTATGCCCGCATGGATACCTCCAAGTGGGCCGAGAGCAGCATGCCCACGCCCGGCATGCTTAACACCGAGGAGAACTATCGCGCGCTCAACGAGCCGCGCAGCGACAGTCCGGTGATCGTCACCGAGCTGATGTCCACCAACAGCGCAACCATCGCCGATGAAAACGGCCAGTACTACGATTACATCGAGCTGTACAACCGCTCCGGCGAGGCGGTGAACCTGTCCGGCTGGTACCTCTCGGACGACTCCGCCCGCGCGCGCAAGTGGCGCTTCCCGGACGTGACCCTCGCGCCCGGCGAGTCCCTGGTGGTCTTTGCCTCCGGCCTCGACCGGAAGGACGATCCCGCGCACCTGCACACCAACTTCTCCCTCAGCTCCGAGGGCGAGGAGGTCGTG
>CAMBWJ010000281.1 GCA_945871545.1 uncultured Clostridia bacterium
GCTGGAGGCCGGCTGGGACGGCGAATGGTTCCGCCGCGCCTACGACGCCTTCGGAAAGCCCGTGGGCAGCAGTGCGTGCACGGAGGGTCAGATCTTCATCGAACCCCAGGGCATGTGCGTGATGGCGGGCATCGGCGTTACGAGCGGCCATGCGGCGCGAGCGCTGCGCAGCGTGGAGGAGCGGCTGGACACCCAATACGGCATCGTGCTGCAAAACCCGCCGTACAGCCAGTACTACCTGAATCTGGGCGAAATCAGCAGCTATCCGCCGGGATACAAGGAGAACGCGGGCATCTTCTGCCACAACAATCCCTGGATCTGCTGCGCGGAGACGGAGTTGGGTCATGGCAATCGCGCCTTCGAGGTCTATCGCAGAACCTGTCCTGCCTATTCCGAGGACATCGGCGACGTCCGGCGCACGGAGCCCTATGCCTACTGCCAGATGATCGCCGGTAAGGATGCGCCGACCTTCGGCGAGGGCAAGAACAGCTGGCTCACGGGCACGGCGGCATGGTCGTTTGTGAGCATCAGCCAGGCGATTCTGGGCGTGAAGCCGGATTACGACGGGCTGCGGCTGGAGCCCTGCGTGCCGGAGAACATGCATAAGTTCAATCTCTCCCGCCGCTTCCGTGGCGCGACCTACCGCATCCGCGTGGAGAATCCCGACGGCGTGCAGCGCGGCGTGAAGTGCATGCGGGTCAATGGCGAAAAGCTTGACAGCGATTTGATTCCGGCTTTCCCGGCGGGCAGCACGGTGGAAGTCGTTGTGGAGATGGGGTGAGCGCATGGCATTTGTAAAGGATTTTGTGTGGGGCGCGGCTTCCAGCGCAATTCAGATCGAGGGCAGTCCTCTGGCCGATGGCGGCGGGGAGAGCGTGTGGGATCGCTTTTGCAGCATTCCCGGAAAGGTTGCCGGGGGTGTGGACGCTTCCGTAGCCTGCGACAGCTATCATCGCTATGAAGAGGATGTGGCCATGCTGGAGGCAATGGGTCTGAAGGCCTACCGATTCAGCACCAGTTGGGCACGCATCGATCCCAGGGGCGATGGAAGCTGGAACGCCGCAGGGCTTGCCTACTATGACAGACTTGTGGATCTCCTGCTGGAGAAGGGCATCGAGCCCTATGTCACCCTGCACCACTGGGAGCTTCCCCAGGCGCTGGAGGATCGGGGCGGCTGGCTGAACCCGGAAACCGCCCGTGCATTCGCGCGCTTTGCGGGCATGATGGCCGAACACTTCCGGGGCCGCGTGCGCCGGTATTTCACACTGAACGAGCCCCAGTGCATCCTGCATTTGGGCTACCATCAGGGACTGCACGCGCCGGGACGGCAGCTGGATCAGCGCGGGCTGTTCGTCTGCTGGAAGCATCTGATGATGGCGCACGGTCTGGCAATGCGTGCGATCAAGGCTGCGGATGTAGCAGCGAAGGTGGGTCTTGCGTCCACGGGTCGCCTGTGCTATCCCGAAACGGATTCTGCGGAGGACATGGCGGCTGCGGGGCGCGCCACCTTCCGCGCCTTTGATGACGACTGGCTCTTCCACCACGGAATCGTTCTGGATGCGATCTGCAAGGGCAGCTTTGCCCCCTGTCCGGGAACGCGGCTGGAGGCGCTTGCGCAGGGGGTTTCAAAGGAGGACTGGGAAATCATCCACTGTCCGCCGGACTTCATCGGTCTGAACGTGTACAACGGCAACTGCGTCCGCGCTGATGGCGAGGGGGAAGCCTATGTGCCGCGCTCGGCGGGCTATCCGCTCACCGCGCTCAAGTGGCCGGTGACGGAGCGGGTGATGCACGAGGGCGTGGGTCACATCTGGAAGCGCTACGGCCTGCCGATCTACATCACGGAAAACGGGCAGAGCTGCAACGACCGAATCTTCCTCGACGGCGCCGTGCACGATCCCGATCGCATCGATTTCCTTGCCCGCTATCTGCGCGAGCTGAAGAAATGCGCGGAGACCGCCGACATCCGCGGCTACTTCCACTGGTCGCTCACGGACAACTTTGAGTGGCACAGCGGCTACGGCGAGCGCTTCGGCCTGGTCTATGTGGACTACCCCAGCCAGCGGCGCATTTTGAAGGACAGCGCGCACTGGTACAGAGAGGTCGCTGCAACCAACGGCGCGTCTCTGTAATTGCCGGTGGCGCTTCGCGATTGGATCTTGAGACGGAATTGTATTTTTTCTTCTGCGCATCCGGGAAGCAATAAGCGGATCCCGGTATTTCTCATGGAGCAGGAAGCGTTCCTGTCTGTCGCAAAGAAGATGTATACATCGATGAAATGCGGAGATTCTGTCAGAAATAAGCCTTTTGCACCCAATACTTTTACTAGATCCCGGGAAAGCCAGGGTGGCAATTTCATTGCAACGCACATGGCCACAATTTTGTCTTCTGAGTAGCTTTTCGCTTTGCCGGTGCGGTAACGACTGATGGTTCTTTCGGAGATCTGAGAGGCCTCTGCAAGCTGTTCTATCGTCACATCCACCAAATCCATCACGTAGCATAAAGCCTTGGGAAAAGAACGCGGTAGGTTGTCCAGAACATCATTCATTTTGTGGATGCGTTCTGGCGGTGAAAGCTTACCCTTTGGATCAACGATACGGAAATAGTCATCTATGGATGGCGGAAGGAAATTAGCATATGAAGCCATTCATTATCCTCCCACGTCCAAGTCTGCTACCTGCAGCCTCGCTCGTGGGGGGAATGGGCATTGTGATGCTCATCGGATCAAAGGTAAGCCTAGCAAGGGAACGACTGGCTCCCTGTACCCGATCCAGCCAAAGTCTATGCATGACGGCATGAATCAAAGTGTACCTAACCTTTCTCAGAATCCGATACTCATGGCGCTGCCGTTCCAAATCCTCCAATTCTTTCTGTATTTTCTCATATTCTTGGGGGCTCATAGAATCATCTTCTACGAATCCCAGCAATTGTGCAATCCTGTCGTTGAGTCGTTTGCTCAGTTCATTGTTCCTTTCTTTCGTGAAGAAATCAAATACTCCAGAAAGTTCAATTGACGAGCAAAAGAACTCTAAAGCATGAAGCCTCATATCAGAACTACACCTGCCTTTCGATGGAGTGCAGAAAAACCTGCCGCCTCTATTATACCATATTCCTATTGCCGTATAAAGGCAAATACCGGCTCAAAAGCAGTACGGCTTACCCGGACCGCCGTGTTTGGCCCACAAAGGCCGCGTGTCGCGTTTGACCGCTTCGGGTCGAGTTGACGCCCAACCCGTAGGAGAAGCGGCTTACAAGCCCCTTTTAGGGGCAAATTGAACCCTGCACCTGAAATTTGAAACCGGGTGCAAAAAAGTGAACCCGGGTGCTGAAAAATGAAACCGCACGGGAGTATCGTTAAATCACAGCCTGAATAACAGAAAACGCCACGTTTGGCTCACAGCGGCCTTACGTGGCGTTTTGTAAAAGCGGGTGGGGTTCACGCCCAAACTGCAAGATCAAGGGCTTACAGGGCGTTTTAGGGGCTTGTTTTGCAAGTTGAAATAAAAAACTGGACTCTAACTTCGTATCAAAACTAGAGTCCAGAGGTGTTTTCTTTAGGCTAACAATCAAAACGTTTGGGTGCATCCATTTTTCCATTGTTTTTTCAGCATTTTTCGCTTATAATGTGTATGAATT
>CAMBWJ010000282.1 GCA_945871545.1 uncultured Clostridia bacterium
GACATGGAGCTTTCCAGCCTCAAGAAGAAGTTCAAGGACAAGAAGTTCGCCGCAGGCTGCTCCCGCGACGTGATCCGTAATGGCGCGGAGATGCTCGGCTGGGAGCTGGATACCCTGCTGGAGAGAACCATCCAGGCCATGCGCGTGGACGAGGCCGCCATCGCTGCGGCGGTTGCAAATCTGGAATGATCTGACACGGGCCTGGCATGCACGAACTTAACAAGCCCATGATAGGATTAAATCAAGCAGAACAAACGGAGGGGTAACAAATGGCAATTTCCAAAGAGGACATCGTGCGCGTCAAGGGGCGCGGCTTCCTGATCAATCGCGGCACCGAATGCTTCTCGGGGCGCGTGGTTCCCGCCGGCACCATGTTCTCCGCCCACGATCTGAAGATGATCGGTGAGTGCGCGGAGAAGTTCGGAAACGGCAAGATCACCTTCACCAGCCGCCAGACGGCGGAGCTTCCCGGCATCCCCTTTGACAAAATCGAGGAGGCCGAGGCCTTCCTGGCGAAAGAAAACCTGTACTTCGGCGGCACCGGCGCGAAGGTGCGCCCCATCACCGCCTGCAAGGGAACCACCTGCGTCTACGGCAATTACGACACCCAGGCGCTGGCGATGGAGCTGCACGAGCGCTTCTACATCGGCATGGGCAGCGTCAAGCTCCCCCACAAGTTCAAGATCGGCATCGGCGGCTGCCCGAACAGCTGCATGAAGCCCAGCCTGAATGACGTGGGCATCGAGGGCCACAAGGTCTTTGAGTTCGACGCGGAGAAGTGCCGCGGCTGCAAGAAGTGCGCCGTGATGAACAACTGCCCCGTGCGCTGCGTCACCATGGCAGACGGCAAGGCCCTGATCGGTGAAAAGTGCCTCAGCTGCGGCGTGTGCGTGGGCAAGTGCCCCTTCGGCGCGGTTCCCGCCGAGGGCAAGACCCTCTGCCAGATCTACGTGGGCGGCACCTGGGGCAAGACCACCCGCATCGGCACCCCCCTCAAGCGCATGGTTCCGGTGGAGGAGGTCGGCGACATCGTGGAGAGCGCCATGCTCTGGTACCGCGAGAACGGCTATGTGAAGGAGCGCTTCGGCGTGACCATCGACCGCATCGGCGTGGACGCCTTCGAGGAGGCGCTGTTCTCCGGCGAGCTGCTGGCCCGCAGGGACGAGATCCTTGCCGCGCCGCTCAAGGAGCGCCCCTGAACCAGACATCTGCGCAAATGCATTCCGGGCGGCTTCCATCTGTGGAAGCTGCCCCTTTTTTTGATTCGCAGAAAAACCCCTGCGCATATTTCTGCTGCTTCTGCCGATCCCGATCCTTGCCGTCGCACCCGCCTGCGCCGCGGAGCCGTGCTGTTCTCCTCCTCTGCGAAGATGTGGAACCCCGCCGCAACGAGGCGTCTGCGCAGGGATCGCCTGGGCGGAGGCGTATTCTTCCAGTGAACCTCCCCCGCAGGCGCACAACCTGAGACAGATTCGGCCATTTTGCTTGACATGGTTCGCCGTATTTGCTATCATTGTATTGAAAACCATATTTGCCATTTTCCGGCGCTCCGTGAAGGCGGATCGCCGCTTTACGCAAAACCTGCGAGGAGGATGCACCCATGAGCGAATACATCATCTACACCGATTCCGCCTGCGACATCGCGCCGGAGCTCTTGAGGGAGTGGGACGTGAAGAGTCAGTGCCTGACCTTCCACTTCGAGGGCGAGGATCGGGAATATGCCGAAAACGAGATGCCTGCGACGGACTTCTATGCACGCATGCGCGCCGGACAGGTCGCCAAGACTGCGGCCATCAACGTGGAGACCTTCAGTGCCGCCTTTGAAGCCGAGCTGAAGGAGGGCCGCGACGTGCTGTACCTGGGCTTCTCCTCCGGCCTGAGCAACACCAGCAACGCAGGTCAGCTGGCCGCAAACGAGCTTTCCGAGCTCTATCCCGAGCGCAAAATCCTCGTGGTGGACACGCTCTGCGCCTCCGCCGGTCAGGGCCTGCTGGTCTACCTGACCGTGCAGAAGAGGAACGGGGGCGCGAGCATCGAGGAGGCCGCCGACTACGCCCGGGAGCTGGTTCCCCACCTGTGCCACTGGTTCACGGTGGACGACCTGATGTTCCTGAAGCGCGGCGGGCGCGTGAGTCCGGCCGTGGCGCTGATCGGCACCATGCTCAACATCAAGCCCGTGCTGCACGTGGACGACGAGGGACACCTCATCAAGGTCTCTCAGGCCCGCGGACGCAAGGCGGCGCTAAAGGCCATCGTCGAACAGTACGACGCGCTGGCGCTGACCCCCGACGCGGGCACGGTGTTCATCTGCCACGGCGACTGCATGGACGACGCGCAGCGCCTTGCCGGAATGATCCGCGAAAAGCACGGCGTGGAGGTCAGGCTCATCACCTACACGGGCACCGTCATCGGCGCGCACTCCGGCCCCGGCACGCTGGCGCTGTTCTTCCTCGGAAAGCACAGATAAGGCACTTCTATCCCGGCGGAACGATTCTGCCGGGAGTTTTTCATGTCCGCAGTCAATCTTCAGTTCACATTCGGGGTATAGAATCGCGCCATACGGGTTATTGATATGCAAAAAGGAGCGTTATTCATGTGCACCGCAGCCACCTACAAGACCAAATGCCACTACTTCGGCCGAAACCTGGACTACCACATCTCCTACGGCGAATCCGTCGTGGTTACCCCGCGCAACCATCCCTTCGAGTTCCGCCGGATGGGACGGCTTGACCATCACTACGCCCTGATCGGCATGGCCACGCTGGCGGGCGACGTGCCGCTCTACTTCGACGCGACCAACGAAAAGGGCCTGAGCATGGCGGGCCTGAACTTCCCGAAGAACGCCTGCTACATGCCGGAGGTTGACGGAAAGGACAACGTCGCGCCCTTCGAGTTCATCCCCTGGATTCTGGGGAAGTGCGTGTGCGTAAAGGAGGCGCGGCCGCTGCTGGATCGCATCAACCTGATCGCCGAGCCCTTCAGTGAACAGCTCCCGCTGGCTCCGCTGCACTGGATCATCGCCGACCGGGACGAGGCCATCGTGGTGGAGCAGATGCAGGACGGCCTGAAGGTCTACGACAACCCCGTGGGCGTCCTCACCAACAACCCGCCCTTCGACTACCACATGCACAACCTGAACAACTACCTGAACGTCACCGCCGACGTGCCCGTCAGCCGCTTCGCCCCGGACTATGTGCTGGAGCGCCACAGCCTGGGCATGGGCAGCATGGGTCTTCCGGGCGACATGTCCTCCCCCTCCCGCTTCGTGCGCGCCGCGTTCACGAAGCTCAACACCTTCTCCGGTGAGGATGAATCCGGAAGCGTCAGCCAGTTCTTCCACATCCTGGAGTCCGTGGCCCAGCCGAGGGGCTGCACCTGCGTGGGCGAGGGCGAATATGAGTACACCCTCTACACCTCCTGCGTCAACACCGATACCGGGGTGTTCTACTACACCACCTATGAAAACGGCCAGATCAACGCCGTGGACATGCATCGCGAGGATCTGGACGGCGCAAGGCCCGTGTCCTATCCCCTGGTGCGCGGCCAGCACTTCAATGTGCAGAACTGAATACGGCTGCACTAGTCAACAAAAACTGGACACAAAGACACGAAAAATTGGACACGAAAATA
>CAMBWJ010000283.1 GCA_945871545.1 uncultured Clostridia bacterium
TGAACCCCCACCGCTACAAGGTGGACCTCTCCGACAGCCTGTGGATGCTGAAGAACTCCATGCTGCAGAATTACAGAAGGGGATAAGCAGGAAATTTACCGGCGGCGGACGCTGCTCTGAGGCGCGTTTCAACCCCGCAAGATGTACCTGACGGAGACCGGCGATCTTTTTCGGGCGGATCGACCGGCAATTGGAGGAACAGCGCAATGCTGAACAGCAAGCTCATTTCAAAGTCCTTTGGTTCGCTGATGACCACCATGATGCTCACCGGCCTGGTTACCACGCTCGGTGCCTTCATCGACGGCGTCATCGTCGGCAACTACATGGGTCAGGACAGCATGGCTGCATTCGGCTATGCGTCGCCCATGTTCATATTCATCTCCTCCATCGCCGGCATCTTTGCCAACGGCGGAAAGGCGCTGTGCTCGAAGTACATCGGCGAGGAAGGGTTCGACCGGGTGCGCAGAAACTACACCCTGTCCTGCGCCGTGGCCGGGATCGTGGGCCTTGTGCTGATGCTGCTGTGCATTTTCGCAGCCCGGCCCATCGCCCGCCTTCTGGGCGCGCGGGGGGAGCTGATTCAGCCCACCGCGGACTATGTGCGCGGCCTGGGCTTCGGCGCAATCCCCATCACCATGATGCAGGTGGTCACGGGCTACATCTGCCTGGACAACGCGGAGAATCTGTGCTTCCTGGGCGCCCTTGTGATGACGGCGGTCAATGTGACGCTGGACGTGCTGGTGGCCGTCGTGTGGCACAGCGGCCTTTTCGGCATGGCGCTGGCCACCTCCGCAAGCTATCTGGCGAGCCTGCTGGTGGAGCTCGTCTACTTCCGCCGAAAGGACAGGCTGCTGGTCTTCGCAAAGCCGGAGCTTTCCCTCGCGGAGCTGGGCCGGATCGTCAAGACCGGCATGCCCAGCGCGGTGAGCCACGTGTGCTACAGCGCCGCCAGCGTGCTTTTGAACATGATGCTCTTTGCCAGCATGGGCGCGATGGCCGTTTCCGCATTTTCTGTGCAGTCCACCCTGGACTCGTTCGTCAGCGCGCTCGTGGTGGGAATCACCTCCGAGGTCTCCATCTTTGCCGGAATCTTCTATGGTGAGCGGAACAGGTCGTCGCTGAAGCTGACCTTCCTGACCGCCTGCAAGTACGGCACGATCCTTGGCTTCGTCATGGGCGCGGTGATCTTCATTGCAGCGCCCCAGCTGGCGGGCCTCATTCTGAAGGCGGATTCCGAAACCCTCGCTCTGGCCACCACCAGCCTGCGCTATCTGAGCCTCAGCCTGCCCTCGCAGATCCTGACCCTGATCCCGGTCTACTACTATCTGTCCATCGAGCGGGTGAGCCTCTCCATGGTGCTGTGCGTTCTGCGCAGCTTCCTGCTGATCGTCATTCCGTCGGCGATTCTGCAGAAGCTGATGGGCGTCAACGGCATCTGGATGGGCCTGCTGCTGTCGTGCTTCCTGGTGTATCCGACCATGCTTCCGCTGCTGCGCAGGAACGAGGGCAAAACGCTGCTGGAGCGCATTATGGCCCTGAAGCGGGACTTTGAGCCTGCGGATCAGAAGGTCTTTGAGGCCTCCATCACCGACGACATGGATCAGGTCATGCAGACCGTGGATCGGATGCGTGCCTTCTGCCGGGAGGCGGGGATCGATGAGAACCGGGCCAGGCGAATCTGTCTCTCCATCGAGGAGATCGTGGGCAACGTGGTGCAGCACGGCTTCAAGCGCAAGGGCGGCCACTTCATCGACATCCGCTTCCTGGCCAGCGGGGAGCGCTGCTGCCTGTCCGTCCGCGACAACGGCGTGAAGTTCAACCCCCTGTCCTATCAGAACCGCGAGACGCAGTACGGCATACGGCTGATCCGCGGCATTACCAAGGAGATGCGCTACTGCTACGCGGCCGGAATGAACAACCTGAACATCGATATTTAGGGGAGCGCGGAGACCCTTTCGCGTTGAAGACATCTGCTTTTATACGCAATGAACGCGGGGCGGACAACATTGTCCGCCCCGCGTTCATTCAATAGGGGTTTATCGCCCGCGTTCAGGCTCAGATATCCGGCTGAAGCAGGCCATAGCTGCCGTCGTGACGGCGATAGAGCACGTTCATGGTTTCGCTCTCCTCGTTCTGGAAGAGGAAGAAGTCGTGGCCGAGCAGCTCCATCTGGGTGATGGCGTCCTCCACGGACATGGGCTTGACGGCGAACTTCTTGGTGCGCACGATGTCGTAGCTCTGCTCCTCGAAGGCCGGGGTCTCGATCACCGGCTCCAGCTCGGCGGTGCGGATGCGCTTCTCCAGCTTGGTGCGGTGGCGGCGAATCTGGCTCTCCAGCTTGTCCACGGCGTGGTCGATGGAGAGGTACATATCATTGGAGGATTCCTCTGCGCGCAGGATCACGCCTGCGGCGTTGACGGTGATTTCCACGATGTTGCGGGCGCCCTTCTGAACCTTGAAGCGGATGGTCGCTTCGGGCTCCTCGCGGAAGTAGCGCTCCAGCTTGCTGAGCTTCTTTTCAACCCGGGATTTCAGGCTGTCGGAGACGGCCATGTCCTTGCTTGCATAAACAAACTTCATGATTCGATCGCTCCTTTATTTCGGAATCGGCAGGCGACCTGGGTTCCGACGGCGCAGCGGCTGTCGGATTTTGCTGCCGTATTACAAATATTCGCCATTTCTTAACGTATTCCTGCAAGCGATGCGGGCTTTTTTCAATTTATTCAAACTTTTTTTGCGCGGGGAGCCGACTTCCGGCCGGTCTTGCGCGGGGATGCCGCCCTGCGGGCCCTGGGCTTGAACTCGTTCTCGAACTGAACAGCGGGGCTGGCGCTGCGGGCAGCGTCCACCAGAAAGATGGAAAACTTGTTGATGCCGTCCAGAAAGCGCGCGGACTTGGCCTGACGCAGCTCCACGTCGTCGAAGCCGGCCATGGCCGAGAGCGCCTTCTCCCACTTGCCGGTGGTCACGGCGGAGGAAATCTGCTCCGGCACCACCGAAATCAGCTTGCGGCCCTTCTCGGTGGACACCAGGCTCTTGCCGCTGCGCCGCGCGTAGCCCACCTGAATCAGCCGCTCGATGATGGCGGCGCGGGTGGCGGGCGTGCCCAGGCCCGAGTCCTTCATCTGCTCCCGCAGGGTCTCGTCCTCGATGTCCCGCCCGGCGTTCTCCATCATCTTCAGGATGGACGCGTCGTTGTGGGGCTGCGGCGGCTTGGTCTTGCAGGCCTTGCTGCTGATCTTCTCCACCCTGCGTTCCTCGCCGGGACGGAGCTTCGGTAGCAGCACCTCGCCCTTCTCGGCCTTTTCGCCCCTGTACAGCGCTCGCCAACCCTCCTTCACCGGCGCGGAGCCGGTGGACTTGAACGTGTGTGCGCCCACCTTCGTCAGTATCTTCGCGGCCTCGTATTCATAGTTCGGATAGTGGGCCGCGATGAGCCGCCGTGCCACCATGTCGTAGATGTTCCTCTCGTCCACGGTCAGGCTCTCCAGCCGGGGCAGCTTCTCCGTGGGTACGATGGCGTGGTGGTCGCTGATCTTCGTGTTGTCGTAGAAGCGCTTCGTGTGCATGGAGAGGTTCATCTCCGGCGCGGATATGTAGGCGGCGTAGGGCTCCGGCAGCTT
>CAMBWJ010000284.1 GCA_945871545.1 uncultured Clostridia bacterium
GCGTTCCGCTGTGGGCCTACGCGATCTTCCAGACCGTGTTCTGCGCCACCGCAGCAACCATCGTCTCCGGCGCGATGGCTGAGCGCACCAAGTTCAGCGCGTACTGCATCTATTCCGCCGCGATCTCGCTGTTCATCTACCCGATCTCCGGTCACTGGATCTGGGGCGGCGGCTGGCTGTCCGCACTGGGCTTCCATGATTTCGCCGGTTCCACGGCGGTTCACATGGTTGGCGGCGTGTGCGCGCTGATCGGCGCAAAGATCCTCGGGCCCCGCATCGGCAAGTACGACAAGAACGGCAAGCCCAAGGCCATCCTGGGCCACAACCTGAGCATCGCCGCGCTGGGCGTGTTCATCCTCTGGTTCTGCTGGTTCGGCTTCAACGGCACCTCCACCGTCGGCATGGACAGCGACGGCCTGGTTGAGAGCGCCAGCCTGGTGTTCTTCAACACCAACATCGCCGCAGCGGTCGCCTGCTGCGTGACGCTGATCTTCACCTGGATCCGCTACAAGAAGCCCGACGTGTCCATGACCTACAACGCCGCCCTGGCGGGCCTGGTGGGCATCACCGCCGGCTGCGACGCAGTCAGCCCCGTCGGCGCGGCCATCATCGGCATCGTCTGCGGCTTCATGGTCGTGCTCTCCATCGAGTTCTTCGACAAGGTTGTCAAGATCGACGACCCGGTGGGCGCAATCTCCGTCCACGGCGTGTGCGGCGCGCTGGGCACCATCATGACCGGCCTGTTCGCCACCGGCGTGTCCACCGACAAGGGCCTGTTCTACGGCGGCGGCTTCAAGTTCTTCGGCACGCAGGTGCTGGGCGTTGTCACGGTCGCCATCTACGTCGCCATCGTCATCACCATCGTGTTCCAGATTCTCAAGCACACCATCGGCCTGCGCGCCTCCGCCGAGGATGAGATCGCCGGTCTGGACATCTCCGAGCACGGCCTGCCGAGCGCCTACGCGGGATTCGCGATGCTGCCCGATACCACCTCTGTGGACGAGGGCGAGGTCAGCGTCGTCACCGGCGATGTGCCCGCCGCCGAGGCCATCCCGGTCAAGAAGATGCCCACCTTCAGCGACGACAGCCCCAAGTTCACCAAGGTGGAGATCGTCTGCAAGGAGGCCCGCCTGGAGGCCCTGAAGAACGCCATGAACGCCATTGGCATCACCGGCATGACCGTCTCCCACGTGATGGGCTTCGGCACGCAGAAGGGCAAGCCCGAGTACTACCGCGGCGTGGCCGTGGAGGTCAGCCTGCTGCCCAAGGTGCAGGTGGAGATCGTGGTCAGCAAGGTGCCCGTCCGCAAGGTCATCGAGACCGCCAAGAAGGTGCTCTATACCGGCCACATCGGCGATGGCAAGATCTTCGTCTACGACGTGGAGAACGTCATCCGCGTCCGCACCGGCGAAGAGGGCTACGCGGCGCTTCAGGACGACTGAGCATCGGTTTCAACAAAAATGCAGCGCGCCCGGCGGTTTCAAACACCGTCGGGCTGCACTTCCAGAATGCAAAAATTCCAACCGATTTCGGTTGGAATTTTTGCGCGCCGCGTCAACGGTGATGGGGATGACGGCTCCCGCCGTGCGCCGGATGTTCCGCTTGGGGCAGGGTCTCCCAGTGCTTCAGGCACTTCTCCAGCAGGCTTTCCAGCGTCGCGCGCTCCTCCGCGCTCAGCGCCTCCGTCAGCGGCGCAGCGTTCGCACCCGGGCCCATGCTGTGGTGCAGGAAGTGGCCGCACCTGCGCAGCAGCATGATCATGCGCTCCTCCGGCGCGCCTTCGCGCCGCGCGTCCTCCATGCCAAAGTGCCGGCGACCCTCGCCGCAGCTCAGCTTTTCCACCGGACAGTGCTTATCGCAGCACGGACAATTCTTTTCCATGGTGATACCTCCCAAAATCAAATCACGCGCAGCGAAAGCCGGACTTATGCTTTCGCTGCGCGCTGATTTTATTATACACCTTTTCCCCAAAATGTCAAGCGGAACTGTCGTGCGCGGCGCGTGGACGCACGCTTTTGCATAAAAATCGGCCCGGATTTTGTGCGAACGCGCGCCTGAATGTACGCATAATTATTCGTATGTTTACTTGAAACGCAGGGCACATAAATGTATAATATTCACATGAAATTCCCAAATCAGGGAGAATTATGCATATTATTTGCATATTTGATGCATGAAGGTGGGACTGCATATGACCCGAATATTCATCGACGGCAGCGCCGGAACCACCGGCCTGCGGATCCGGGAGCGCCTGATGGCGCGTAAGGATGTGGAGTTGATCTCCCTGCCGGAGGAGAAGCGCAAGGACGAAGGTGCGCGGCGTGAGGCGCTGAATTGCGCGGACGTGGCCTTTCTGTGCCTGCCCGACGCGGCGGCGACGGAGGCGGTGGCCATGATCGAGAACGAGCACACCGCCGTGATCGACACCTCCACGGCCCATCGCACGGCCCCCGGCTGGGTCTACGGCTTCCCGGAGGTGGGCGGCCTGCGGGAGAAAATCCGCAGCTCGAAGCGCATCGCCAACCCCGGTTGTCACGCAAGCGGCTACATCGCACTGGTCGCGCCGCTGGTGCATGCAGGGCTGCTGGACGCGGACGTGCAGCTGACCTGCTATTCCCTCACCGGCTACTCCGGCGGCGGCAAGAAGATGATCGCCGAATACGAGGGGGAGGGGAGGAGTCCCCTTCTGGACGCGCCGCGGCAGTACGGCCTTGCGCAGCAGCACAAGCACCTGCCCGAGATGGCGGCGGTGACCAGCTTGAACGCGCCGCCCTGCTTCTGTCCCATTGTGGCGGACTTCTACAGCGGCATGGAGGTCAGCGTGCCCCTGTTCGCGTCTCAGATCAAGGGAACGCCCGCGCAAATTCGCGAGATCTACCGGGAGGTCTACGACGGGCCTGTGGTGCGCTACGTGGAATCCCCGGATGAGGGCGGCTTCCTGTCTGCCGCAGCGCTGTCCGGCAGCGACGGCATGGAGATTACCGTCTCCGGCAATGCGGAGCGCATCCTGCTCACCGCCCGCTACGACAATCTGGGTAAGGGCGCGTCCGGCGCGGCGATTCAGAATCTGAACCTGCTGCTGGACGCGGACGAGACCGAAGGTCTGGTTCTGTGGACCCGTCAAATAACAAACGCTTGATATCACTGATAACAATTACCTGATAAAATATAAAGGAGCTTGGCTTTATGAAGATCATTACCGGCGGCGTGTGCGCCGCAAAGGGCTTTCAGGCAAACGGCATCCACTGCGGCATCCGCAAGAACCACAGCAAGCGGGATCTGGCGCTGATCTACAGCGAGGTTCCCGCCAGTGCGGCGGCGGTCTACACCACGAATCTGGTCAAGGGCGCGCCCCTGCTGGTGACCAAGGCGCACATCGCCGACGGCAGGGCACAGGCAGTGATCTGCAACAGCGGCAACGCCAATACCTGCAATGCCGACGGGATCGAGATCGCCGAGGCCATGAGCGAACTGGTGGCGCAGCAGCTGTCCATTCCGGCGGGCGACGTGGTGGTCGCCTCCACCGGCGTGATCGGCCAGAGGCTCAAGCTGGATCCCATCGCGGCGGGACTTCCCACGCTTGCGGAGGGCCTGAATCCCGACGGCAGCGCTACGGCGGC
>CAMBWJ010000285.1 GCA_945871545.1 uncultured Clostridia bacterium
CTGCACGGCTGCATCCTGCGGAACTACTGCATGGACTGCGGCAAGTTCTATGACACGCAGTACATCAAGGACAGCGACGGCGTGCCCCGGTGCAGCTGCGGCGGCGTCATCAAGCCGGACGTGGTGCTCTACCAGGAGTCGCTGGATCAGGACTGCATCATGGGCGCGATCCACGCCATCGCCAACGCCGACCTGCTGATCATCGGCGGCACCTCGCTGAGCGTCTATCCGGCGGCAAGCTTCATCGACGACTATCGCGGCAACCGCATGGTGCTGGTGAACAAGTCCGCGACGCCCCGTGACGACCGGGCCGATCTCATTCTGCGCGATCCCATCGGCGAAGTGTTCGCCCAGCTGCCCTGATCCATGGCGGAGCGCATTTACGGCTTTGATCCGGTGTGGCGTGCGGATGCGCGCATGCTGATCCTCGGCTCCATGCCCAGCGTGGAATCGCTGCGCCAGAGCTTCTACTATGCCCATCCGCGCAACGCCTTCTGGCGGATGATGGCGGAGATTCTGAACGAGTCGCAACCGCTGTCCATCGACGATAAGAAGGCCATGCTGCTGCGCCACCGCATCGCCCTGTGGGACACGGTGGGCAGCTGCGAGCGCGCGGGTTCGCTGGACAGTGCAATCCGCGATCCGCAGCCCAACGACTTTGAGACCCTGTTCCGGAGCTGTCCGGAAATCAAACACATCTTTTTCAACGGCGCGACGGCGCACCAGCTCTATCTCAAGCTGGTGGCGCGGGAGGATGGGCGGCGCATCTATCACCGCATGCCCTCCACCAGCCCGGCCTACACCCTGAAATATGAAATCAAGAAAGCGCGCTGGCAAGCGGCGCTGAAGGAGGCTTTCCCAGATGAACCCCTGTGACATCATTCGCAAAAAGCGATTCGGCGGCGAATTAAATGAGACGGAGATTCGCGCCTTTGTGGATGGCGTGGTGGACGGCAGCTTTGCCGACTATCAGGCCTCCGCGCTGCTGATGGCCATCTGCATCAACGGCATGACCGACCGCGAGACCCTGGCGCTGACGCTGGCAATGGCGAAGTCCGGCGAGACGCTGGATCTGACCGACATCCCCGGCGTGAAGGCCGACAAGCACTCCACCGGCGGCGTGGGCGACACCACCTCGCTGGTGCTGGTGCCGCTGGTGGCGGCCTGCGGCGTGAAGATGGCGAAGATGTCCGGGCGCGGCCTGGGCTTTACCGGCGGCACGCTGGACAAGATGGAGTCCATCCCGGGCATGTCCATCGATCTGGACGTGGATGCCTTCAAGCGGCAGGTGACGGACATTGGCTGCGCCATCATCGGCCAGACCGCCGAGCTTGCCCCGGCGGACAAGGTGCTCTACGCCCTGCGCGACGTGACCGCCACGGTGGACTGCATGCCGCTGGTGGTGTCGTCGATCCTCTCCAAGAAGCTGGCGGCGGGCTGCGACGTGGTGGTGCTGGACGTGAAGAGCGGCAGCGGCGCGATCATGGATACGCCCGAGAAGTCCCGCAAGCTGGCGGAGATGATGGTGCGCATCGGCAACCTCAGCGGCAAGCGCTTCTCCGCGCTGATCACCGACATGGATCAGCCGCTGGGCAACTACATCGGCAACGCGCTGGAGGTGGAGGAGGCCATCGACATCCTCGCCGGGCGCACACAGGGTGCGCTGAAGGAAGTGGCGCTGGAGCTGGGCGCGCACATCCTGCGCAACGCAGGCGCTGTCGCCACGGTTAACGAGGGCGTGAAGCTGCTGGATTCCAAGATTCGCAGCGGCGAGGGCCTCAAAAAGTTGGCGGAGATGATCGCAGCCCAGGGCGGCGATCCCCGGGTGTGCGAGGACACCGGCCTGCTGCCCAAGGCAAGGACGCTGATCGACATCAAGGCCGACCGCGCGGGCTACGTCTCCTCCATGGTCACCAGCGACATCGGTAACGCTGCCAAGCTGCTGGGTGCGGGCCGCGAGCGCAAGACCGACGCACTGGATCTGTCCGTGGGCATCGTGATGAAGGTGCGCGTGGGCGATCACGTGAAGAAGGGCGACGTGCTCTGCACGCTGCACGCCGGCGAAAAGTCCGACCGCACCGGGGCCTACAACCTGATGAAGCGCTCCATTTCCATCTCCGATGAGAAGCCCGCGCCGCGGCCGCTGATTCAGGCCGTTGTGGAGTAAGGAGGCGGCATGGCGATACGAAAGAAAAAGACGCGCGCCGAGCTGCGGCGCGCGAAACGAGAGCAGGATGTGCATTCTGCGGAGAAAAGGCCGCACGGCGATCTCGTGCGGAACAAGGACGGCCACGTGCACCTGATCTGGCTGTGGCTGATCGGCTTTCTGGTGTACTTCGGCTGGAACTGGGGCGTGGAGGCGGTCTTCACCGCCACGCTGGGCCAGCTACACATGCATGCGATGAACCTGGGCTACGGGGATGTTTTGCAGGCGCCGCTGTGGGCCACGGTGGTGCTCCACGGCTACGATCCGCTGATGTCCGTGGTGGAGAGCCTGGGCACGGCGGTCATCTTCCTGGTGCTGGCGAAGCTCCTGCACAACAAGGGCGACCATGAGGGCTTCGAACTGCCCGGACTGGGCAAGTGGCTGCTGGTGGGACTGGTCGCTGCGCTGGCGGGCGTTGCGCTGTGTTTGCTCACGGATTCGCTGCGACTGGCAGCGCCGCTGAGCGAACCAAAGTTCAGCCTGTTCACGCTCATCGCCGCACCGGTGTGCTTCCTGTCCACGCTGGCGGGCGAGGTGTTCATGATGGACTACCTCTACGAGTCCGCCCGCGCCCACCTGAAGCGCCTGCCCAGCATGGTTCTATTGTTGGCGGTGGAGTTCATCGCCGAGGGCGGCTGGCACCTGAGCTGGATCGGCATGGTGAACGTGGCGCTGCAGGTGCTGCTGTGCTGCATGCTGCACGACCGCTACGGACTCGCGGCCCCCACGGGGCTGTTTACCGGCTGGAGCTTCGTGCACACTGCGCTGTTCGTCAACCTCAGCGCCGGTGCGGCGGACGGCGTGTGGTCGGTCTTCCACGTCTCGGAGGCATGGCTCACCGGCGGCAGCCACGGCCTGTTCAACGGCCTGTACATGACGTTCTTCCTGCTGGCGGTGCTGCTGGGCGTGCACTTTTTGCACAAGTACCGCGCGCCGGGAACGGAAGCGGCCTAATACATACAAAAACAGATGCATCGAAACGGTGCATCTGTTTTTCGTATGGCGTTCTATCAACCTGTTATCCTTCGGCATGAAACTGGGCTTCGGAGGGCTCGACCAGGCGCAGCTCGTCCGCACAGATCACCCGATCCACAGGGACGTCGTGCTCCTCCACCTCCAGATGCTCGAGCAGCTGGAAGGGATAGCACAGCGCCACCAGCCTGTGGCCGGGGTGCGCCTCGAGGTATTTGTCGTAGAAGCCGCCGCCGTAGCCCACGCGATGGCCCTCCGGATCGAAGGCCAGGCCGGGCATCAGCACCAGCGCAGTTTCATCCTCGGCTACGGGCTCGTCGAAGGTGGGTTCGGGGATGTTCCAGCCGCCGGGGGCGATTTGGGAGAAGTCCGTCAGCCACAGAAAACGCATCTCGTCGCCGTAGACCTTGGGCACCGCGACCCGCTTGCCATCCTTCCAGG
>CAMBWJ010000286.1 GCA_945871545.1 uncultured Clostridia bacterium
TGACCCAGGACGAGGCCAAGCAGGTCATCGTCGAGCGGGTGCAGAAGGACGCCTTCCACGACGCTGCCGCCATGGTGCGCGACATTGAAGCCCGCGCCAAGGAGGAGGGCGAAAAGAAGGCCCGCAACATCATCGCCCTGGCCATCCAGAAGTGCGCCGCCGACCATGTTGCCGAGTCCACGGTGAGCGTGATCGCGCTGCCCAACGACGACATGAAGGGCCGCATCATCGGCCGCGAGGGCCGCAACATCCGCACGCTGGAGACCGCCACGGGCGTGGATCTGATCATCGATGACACCCCCGAGGCCGTGATCATCTCCGCCTTCGATCCGGTGCGCCGCGAGGTCGCCCGCATCGCCCTGGAGAAGCTGATCACCGACGGCCGCATCCATCCCGCTCGCATCGAGGAGATGGTGGAGAAGGCCCGCAAGGAAGTGGACAACCAGATCCGCGAGGCCGGCGAACAGGCCATCTTCGAGACCAACCTGCACGGCATCCATCCGGAGCTGGTCAAGCTCCTGGGCCGCATGCGCTACCGCACCAGCTACGGCCAGAACGTGCTGCGCCACTCCATCGAGGTCAGCCATCTGGCGGGCGTGATGGCGGCGGAGCTGGGCGCGGACGTGCAGCTGGCGAAGCGCGCAGGCCTGCTGCATGACATCGGCAAGGCCATCGACCACGAGGTCGAGGGCACCCACGTCACCATCGGCGCGGAGCTTGCCAAGAAGTTCCGCGAAAACGACCTGGTGGTCAACGCCATCATGGCCCATCACAACGATGTGGAGCCCGCCACCGTGGAGGCCGTGCTGGTGCAGGCCGCGGACGCAATCTCCGCAGCGCGCCCCGGCGCACGCCGCGAGTCGCTGGAGAACTACATCAAGCGCCTGGAGAAGCTGGAGTCCATCGCCTACTCCTTCGACGGCGTGGAGACCTGCTACGCGATCCAGTCCGGCCGCGAGGTGCGCATCGTCGTCAAGCCCGAGGATGTGAACGATGCAGGCACGCTGATCCTGGCCCGCGAGATCGTCAAGAAAATCGAAAAGGAAATGGAGTACCCCGGACAGATCAAGGTGAACGTCATCCGCGAGACCCGCGCGGTGGAATTCGCCAAGTAAACCGCATCATTAAGAGACCTGGCCCATGCCGGGTCTCTTTTTGCGCATAAAGGGCGACGTGATTCCCAATAAATTAACATAATGTTCAGGAAAATATAGATTCTTTGCACTCGCTGTTGCCGTCAAAAAGGAGTATTATATAAAGTAGAGGTTTAATATCGGTCATTGTGCCTATACATAGATGGAGGAAAATCCGTGTCCCAAAAAAAGCAAGGCCGCGCCAATGGCAAGTCCAAAGGCGGCGGAGTTTCAAAGCGGAACGCGCTCTGGCTTCGCAAGCGGGAGGGTGAGCGTCCGCTTGTGGTTGCGCTGATCGCCTGCGTCTGCGTGATCGCCATCGTGGCGGGCTATCTCCTGCAGGGGAGCGCGCTGCTGAACGGCGGTTCGGCTTCGGGTGAGGCGGCGCAGAGCGCCATCCGCCTGAGCGAAATCATGTCGGAGAACGGCTCCACGCTGTTCAACGACACCGGCGATGCGCCGGACTGGATCGAGATTGAGAACAGCGGCAGCACATCCGTCAATCTTTCCAAGTATTCGCTGCTGGTGGAATCCAACATCAACAAGGTCTTCGTCTTTCCGGACGTGAGCATCGCGCCGGGCGAGTATCTGCTGATCTATGCCGAGGGCTCCGATGCGGCGACTTCCGGCGAAGCGCTGAGCGCGCCCTTCCGTCTCGCCGCCTCCGGTGGAGACAAGGTCGTACTGCTCAACGCCCAGGGCGCGGCCATCGACAGCGTGACCACGCCGGAGCTGGGCGTGGACGAGGTCTACTGCCGGGATGCGGACGGCGTCTGGCAGATCAGCGGCGCGGCAACGCCCGGACGCAAAAATGAAATTGCCGACGAGGGCAGCGGCGCGGCGGCAAAGGTTCGCGTGCAGAGCGGCGCGGTGGAGATCAGCGAGGTCATGAGCTCCAACACGATCTACTGCCCGGATGAAAACGGCGAGACCCACGATTACGTGGAGCTGCACAATACCTCCGATTCGGATGTGAATCTGGAGGGCTGGTACCTCTCCGACTCCAGTGACAAGCTGAAGAAGTGGAGCTTCCCGGCGGTGAAGCTTCCGGCGGGCGGCTACCTGCTGGTGTACTGCTCCGGCTACGACCGCAAAAACAACGCGAGCTACCTGCATGCCAGCTTCAAGCTGAGCAGCGGCGGCGAGAGCGTCTACCTGAGCAACGCCGACGGACAGACCGTGTCCGCGGTGGAGCTGCCTGCGCTGACGAACGGCCAGGCGTACAGCTACTTCGACGGCGCGTGGAGCACCCAGATGGCGCCCACACCCGGCATGGCCAATACCCACGAGAACGCGGCGGCGCTGAACGCACAGCGCTTCGGCGCGGCGGCGGGCGTGTACATCAATGAAGTGATGGCTTCGCCCAGCAGCCAGAAGTACGACTGGGTGGAGATCTACAACGGCGGCAGCCAGGCGGTGGATCTGAGCGGCTACGGTCTGACGGACGATGCTGCCAAGCCCCGCAAGTGGCAGTTCCCCTCCGGCACGGTGATTCAGCCCGGTCAGTATCTGGGCGTGTACCTGTCGGGAACCACGGTCAGCATGCTGGACGGCTATCTGAACGCCGACTTCGCGCTGAACGTGGAGGGCGGCTACACCATGGCGCTCTCCGCGCCGGACGGCAGCATACTGGACGCGCTGTACCTGCCCCGGCAGTACGGCGGCATCTCCTACGGCCGGGTGAGCGGCGAGAGTGGCTGCTTCTACTTCGCCGAGGGCACGCCGGGCACCGCCAACAGCGCCAGCCGCTATCGCGGTCGCGCGGAGGTTGCCGAATATTCCGTGCGGGGTGGGCTGTTCCGCAGCGGCCAGGCGTTCACGGTGGAGCTCTCCGCCGCGCCCGGCAGCCGCATCTACTACACCCTGGATTGCTCCGACCCGGATCAGTCCTCCACGCTCTACACCGGGCCGATCAGCATCAGCTCCACCACCATCCTGCGCACGCGCGTCTATCGGGACGGCTACATGGAGTCCTACATGGACAGCCAGAGCTACCTCTACGACGTGGGCAACGAGGGCAGCGTCCGCGTGGTGTCGCTGGTGTCCGACTGGGATAACCTGATCAGCCAGGATCGGGGCATCATGATCAAGGGTCCCAACGCCCTGGCGGACTTCCCCTACGGCTCGCTGAACAAGGGCGCGAACTTCTGGATGGACTGGGAGCGCGAGGCCCACGTGGAGCTGTTCCTAGGCGACGGCGAGCAGGTGCTGTCCCAGGAGTGCGGCATCAAGCTGCACGGCCAGTACAGCCGCGCCGCCGACGTCAAGGCCTTCAAGGTCATCGCCCGCAGCGAGTACGGCTCCAGCCGCTTTGAATATCCCATCTTCACCAACAGGGATTACACGGAGTATCAGTCCTTCCTGCTGCGCGCCTCCGGTCAGGATTACAACCGCACCTTCATGCGCGATTCGGTGCTGACCACGCTGGCGGAGGACACCTCCGTGATGTATCAGGAGTCGGAGATCTGCGTCTGCTACCTCAACG
>CAMBWJ010000287.1 GCA_945871545.1 uncultured Clostridia bacterium
GGCGACTTCATTTCTTCTCCATGCACAGGATGCTGCCCTTGGGTGCGCCGGACATCCGCGCAACGACGCTGCACTTGGCGATCATCAGAAACCAGATGTTCCCCCGGTCGCAGTTGTACAGCCCCTCGTAGTTGCCCATGCCCTTGGCGATGATCACGTCCGCGGCGTAGAACTTACGCAAAAACTCCGCGCTGGTGCGGCAGAGCATGGTGGTCAGCAGACAATCGCCGTTGTCGATGACCTCCGCCACCTCATCCATGCCCACGGCCGCAGCGTCCTCGTAGGTCACATCGTTGACGATGGCCGCGCCGCGCACGCCATATTTGACCTCCACCTGGGGGTAGAGGCGGCGGATCGTCTCGATCAGCAGGCGGTCCATGGCGATCTCGCCGCAGTTGTCGCCCAGCACCAGTAAGCTTCGGGCGTTTTTCAGCGCAGCGTCCAGGCCGTCGCAGTCGTCAAAGTACAGGCCCTCGCGCTCCACGTCCTCCACCTTCTGCATCGCGCGCTCCAGCGTGACCTCCCCGCCCAGCGCCGCCAGATCGATCAGATTGCCGGCGATGGCCGCGCGCACCGCCGATCGCAGGGGATCGTCGCTGTGCAGCACGTGCTCACGCAGCTGCGGCAGCAGCCGCAGCATCTCCCGGTCGAAGAACAGCCGGGTCTCCCGGTAGGGGTCGGGATCGCCCAGGCCCTCGGCCACCATGCGGTAGACCTGCTCGATCTGAAGGCAGTTGTTGCGGTTCACGTCGCCCTCCGCCAGCAGCTTCAGCGCCCGCTGCATCAGCTCCCGGCGCAGCGGCTCCGGCGCACCCGCCACCTCAGTGGTGTTGATGACCTGATTCAGCGCGCAGTGCAGGCACTCCAGATCCAGCAGCGGCTCGGGCGCGGACAGACGGTTCTGCGCGCTCATGCCTTCTTCTCCATCACGGCCTGCACCGCGTCCAGCATCGCCGCGCGCAGGCCCGCGCGCTCCAGCGCCTCCACGCCGCGAATGGTGGTGCCCGCCGGGGAGCACACGCCGTCCTTGATCGCGCCCGGGTGCATGCCGGTCTCGAGCTGCATCCTTCCGGTGCCCGAGAGCGTCTGGCTGGCCAGCAGGTAGGCCGCGTCCCTCGGCAGGCCGTACTTCACGCCCGCGTCCGCCAGCGCCTCGATCACCAGCGCGCAGAACGCCGGGCCGCAGCCGGAGATCGCGCCGCCGACGCCCATCAGATGGCTGGGCAGCTCCTTGACTGCGCCCAGCGCGGCAAACACAGTGAGAATCTGCGCGCGCTCCTCCGCCTCCAGCGAATTCTTCTGCTCGAACAGCAGCACGCCCGCGCCCACCATGGCGGGGGTGTTGGGCATGATGAACTGGATGCGGGTGCTGTTATCCAGCAGCGCGGACAGGCGGTCGAAGTCGTAGCCCAGCGCCACGGAGATCAGCGCCTTGCCCTTCAGCGCGTCCCTCAGCTCCGAGAGCACACCCTCGATCACGTAGGGCTTCACGGCGATAAGCACCGTATCCGCTTCCTCCACGGCCTCCAGCGCGCTGCGGCAGGGATGAATGCCCGTCTCACGGGCGTAGGCCGAAAGCCTGTCCCAGTGGGGCGCGTAGCCGTACACATTTTCTGCGGCCACCGCGCCGCTTTTCACGATTCCCGATGCGATGGCCCGGCCCATGTTGCCCAGGCCGATGAATGCCAGCTTCTTCATATTATATTTCCTCCAGTGTTCCGTCTCCGGCATATTGTAGATTCATATCTCCCCTGCGGGAGTGCGCCATGCAGCGCGCGATGTTGGGCGCGTCGTTATTGCGCACGAATTCCCGGGCCGCAGCCTCGTCGAAGCCGCCCAGCATCTTCCGCTGAACGATGCGCTCCAGCTGCCTTTCATCCCCTGCGCGCAGGAAGATGGAATAGTCGCAGCGCAGCCGGTTCCACGGTTCCTCGTCCAGCAGCAGCCAGTTGCCCTCCAGAATCAATATCTGCTCCCGGATCTCCACCGCGTTTTCCACAGGGTTGTGGATGCGCCGGTCGTACAGCGGCCAGCGCTGGTTGTCCTCATTCACCTGCGCAAGCAGGCCGCGCAGCTTCTCCACATCGTAGGTCTCCGGTGCGCCCTTGATCTTTGCCAGGGGGATGGTCTGCCCATCCCGGACGATCGTGTGGCTGTCCAGATAGGCTTGCGGGTAGTGGAAGCCGTCGATGCCCACGCTCTGCACGGGAATCAGCCCCGCTTCCGTGCGGGAAAGCTGCTCCAGATACAGGCACAGCGTGCTCTTGCCCGCAGCGGGCGGTGCCGCCAGAAAGATAACGATGCGGCGCTTCTTCTCGCGCTGCAAATCCGTAAGCCTGCGCAGCAGCGGCAGAAACACGCGCTCCCGGTCGCGGGAATCGAATTCCGCCGCAATGTCCAGTCCGTTGACCCGAAAGATGAACTTCTCCTTCATGAAAGCATCCCCCTCGTCCCATACCGGAGTGGTAATTCGATTCGTCGGGGTGAAAATCCTTCCAAAAATGAAATTTGCAGCGATTTCCGGCAAATTTGCTCGAATCAACCGGAATATAACCCAAACGTGATGCAAAATCTTTCGGAAAATGGTATCATACCTCCAATCCAAATCAAAATATAAGCAAAGGGGCGATTGTTATGGCGCATTATATCAGTGAACCCTCCCATACCTTCAGCGAGTATCTGCTGATTCCGGGCTACACTTCCGAAAACTGCATTCCGGACAATGTGACGCTCAAGACGCCGCTGGTCAAATTCAAGAAGGGCGAAGAGCCCGCCATCAGCCTGAACATTCCGCTGGTCTCCGCAATCATGCAGTCCGTGTCCAACGACACCATGGCGATTGCCCTTGCGCGCGAAGGCGGAATGTCCTTTATCTATGGCTCCCAGAGCATCGAGAGCGAGGCCGCGATGGTCGCCCGCGTGAAGAACTACAAGTCCGGCTTCGTGGTCAGCGACGCGAACCTGCGCCCCGACCAGACCCTGGCCGACGTGCTGAATCTGCGCGAAGAGCTGGGCCACTCCACCATGGCCGTCACCGAGGACGGCACCAGCACCGGTCGGCTGCTGGGCGTTGTCACCAGCCGCGACTACCGCGTCTCCCGCATGGAGACCACCGAGCTGGTCTCCAGCTTCATGACGCCCCTGGAGAAGCTGGTCACCGCCCCGGCCAGCACCACGCTGAAGGAAGCCAACGACATCATCTGGGAGCACAAGCTCAACAGCCTGCCCATCGTGGACGACAACGGCCGCCTGCTCTACTTCGTGTTCCGCAAGGACTATGCCCAGCACAAGGAGAATCCGCTGGAGCTGCTGGACAGCAAGAAGAGCTACATGGTTGGCGCGGGCATCAACACCAAGGACTACGAGACGCGCGTTCCCGCGCTGATCGACGCCGGTGCGGACGTATTGTGCATCGACTCCTCCGAGGGCTACACCTGCTGGCAGGCCAAGACCATCAAGTTCATCCGCGAGAAGTACGGCGACAGCGTGAAGGTCGGCGCGGGCAACGTGGTCGACCGCGAGGGCTTCCTGTTCCTTGCCGAGCAGGGCGCGGACTTCGTGAAGGTCGGCATCGGCGGCGGCTCCATCTGCATCACCCGCGAGACCAAGGGCATCG
>CAMBWJ010000288.1 GCA_945871545.1 uncultured Clostridia bacterium
ACTATCTGATTGCCCCGGCGCTGGGCCGCATGGCGGGCTACATCTACCAGATGCTGTCCTACTTCGTGCTGGTGAACATTGCGCTGGCGGTGTTCAACCTGATCCCCGTGCCGCCGCTGGACGGCTACCACGTGCTCAACGACCTGCTGCTGAGGAAATCGCCGTTTGCCTCGCCGAAGGTCTCGCGCATTGCCTATGGTGTGCTGATGGTGCTGATCTTCTGCACGCCCGTGATCAGCAAGCTCATCCTGTTCGTGGAGAACCTGCTGATGACCGGCCTGGGCAGCGCGATGTATGCGCTGTTCGGAGCGGTGGGACTGCTGTAAGCGGGGGAGGACGCATGCCGTACATCGTATCGCTGAAACAGTTTGACGGCCCGCTGGATCTGCTGCTGACGCTGATCTCCAGCGCCAAGCTGGACATACAGGACATCTTCGTCAGCGAGATCACCGAGCAGTATCTGGAATCGATGAAGCTGGTGGACGAGCTGGACATGGACTCCGCCAGTGAATTTCTGCAGATGGCAGCGACGCTATTGGAGATCAAGTCCCGCGCCATGCTGCCCAAGCCGCCCAAGCCCGAGGAGGAGGGCGCGCTGTCCCCGGAGGAGGAGCTGATCCGTCAGCTGACCGAATACAAGCAGTTCAAGGAGATCTCCGCCCGGATGCACCAGCTGGAGGAGGAGGCCCGTTCTCTGCTGACCAAGCTGCCCGAGGAATATCCCCTGCCGCCGCCGAGCATCGAGATCACGGGGCTGACGCTGGAGAAGCTGGCGAAGGCCTTCAAGAAGGTGCTGGAGCGCGCCGAGGCCGCCGAGCGCAGCGAGAACATGGCCCAGCGCGAGATTCGCCGCGACAGCTTTACCGTGGCGGGCTGCATGCTGCGCATCTCCCGGCGGCTGAAGAGCGGCGGCAGCTGCCGCTTCACCGAGCTCTTCGCCCAGGATTACAGCCGCGAGGAGGTCATCACCATGTTCCTGGCAATCCTGGAGCTGGCGCGGCTGAGCCGGCTGCACGTGGAGCAGGGCGACGCCTACGACGAAATCTTCCTGTCCGCCTGAGGCGAGCTCCGGGCGGACGGCGCGGGAACCAAATCCGGTTTTGCCGCGTCAAAGGGGCACAAGATCAAACGAGACGGGAGTGACGAACATGAAGCGCTTTCTTGCGATTTTTCTGACACTGGCGCTGTGTTTGGGCGCTGCGGGCGCGGCTCCGGCCCTTGCTGAGGCCGACAGCGTGAGCGCGCGCACGACGCTTGCGGGCTCGTCCTACGCGAAGCTGAACAACGTCAATCTCGCGGCGAGCAGCCTGAACGGCATCACCATTCCCTGCGGCGCGAGCTTTTCCTTCAACGAGATCGTCGGGCCCCGCACGGAGGCCTACGGCTACCAGCGCGCGGCCAACGGCCGGGGCGCGCGCGTCACCGGCGGCGGCGTGGCCCAGTGCGCCACCACGCTGTACCTGGCGCTGAAGCAGCTGGGCGCGGACGTGGAGTACACCAGCCTGCTGACCTACGGCAGCAAGTTCAGCGACAACTACGTGTCCGACGGCAGCGACGCCATCATGGTGGACTACTCCACCGGCTCGGACTTCTCCTTCATCAATTACTCGGACGACATGCTCATCGAGATGTGGGCCACCGACAGCTACCTCTACTGCTCCATCACCCTGGACGCGGTGGGCAGCGGCGACGAGCTGAACTGGTTCGATGCGATGCCGCTTCAGCCCTCGATGCGCTCCATCGCCAGCTCCCGGATCGACCTGAGCGGCGCGGACGACGCGCTGCGCAACAACATCCTGCTGGCGGCCAGCAGCATCAACGACACCGTGCTGGACAGCGGCGACCTGTTCTCCTTCAACGATTCCGTCGGTCCCCGCAGCGCGCGCTGCGGCTATGTGGACGCGGTCAACGGTCGCGGCGCGATCGTCACCGGCGGCGGCGTGGCCCAGGTGGCCAGCGCGCTGTGGCTGGCGGTGAAGAACCTGGATTGCGTGGCGGTGGTGGAGAAGTCCACCTACGGCAGCCGCTACAACCAGAGCTATGTGCTCAGCTCCAACGACGCCATCCTCACCGACTACTCCGCCGGAACCGACTTCTCCTTCCGCAACATCGGCTTCGAGCCGCTGACCATCGCCGTATACGTCTCCGGTGACGAGCTGTGCTGCGAGATCTATCAGGATTGAGTCCGGGCCGCGCTCCGGCGCACCTGTGAATTCCGCGAGGCTGTCCCCAAATGGCAGAAGAAGCCTGGGGAATGGCCTCGCTTCCTTTTGGCATCCGCGCGCACTTCCCTGCGGGTAAAATATGTTTATGGATTTCCTCTCCATATATCTTGCAATTTGCGCGGGAAAACAATATAATGAAGCTATGTAAATATGCACGCGTGCACTGCGCGAACCGACAGAAAGGGAGGTGACAGCATGGACAACGCGCCCCAGTATGTAATCGAAATGCTTCACATCACCAAGGAGTTCCCCGGCATCAAGGCGAACGACGACATCACATTGCAGCTGCGCAAGGGCGAGATCCATGCCCTGCTCGGCGAAAACGGCGCCGGAAAATCGACGCTGATGAGCGTCCTCTTCGGCCTCTATCAGCCCGAGGCCGGAATCATCAAGAAGGACGGCAAAGAGGTTCAGATCAACAATCCCAACGACGCCACCGCGCTGCACATCGGCATGGTGCACCAGCACTTCAAGCTGATCGACGTGTTCACGGTGCTGGACAACATCATCCTCGGCGCGGAGGACACGAAGCTGGGCTTCCTGCAGAAGAAGGAGGCGCGGCGCAAGGTGCAGGAGCTTTCCGAGCGCTACGGCCTGAAGGTGGATCTGGACGCGAAGATCGAGGACATCACCGTGGGCATGCAGCAGCGCGTGGAGATCCTCAAGATGCTCTACCGCGACAACGAGGTGCTGATCTTCGACGAGCCCACCGCCGTGCTCACCCCCCAGGAGATCGAGGAGCTGATGGAAATCATGCGCGGTCTCACCAAGGAGGGCAAGAGCATCCTGTTCATCTCCCACAAGCTGAATGAAATCATGGAGGTCTCCGACCGCGTGACCGTGCTGCGCAAGGGCCGGTACGTGGGCACCGTGGAGACCAAGAACACCAGCAAGGCCGAGCTGAGCCGCATGATGGTCGGCCGTCCGGTGCAGCTGGAGGTGGAGAAGGGCGAGGCCCATCCCACCGAGCCGGTGCTGGAGGTGAAAAAACTGCACGTCACCAGCAAGCTGTACAAGAAGGACGCCGTCAAGGACGTGAGTTTCACTGCGCGCAAGGGCGAGATCCTGTGCATCGCGGGCATCGACGGCAACGGCCAGACCGAGCTGATCCACGCGCTGACGGGCCTTGAAAAGGTGGCCTCGGGCAGCGTGACGCTCTGCGGCAGGGACATCACCCACGCCTCCATCCGCGCGCGCAGCGCGGCGGGCATGAGCCACATCCCTGAGGACCGCCATAAGCACGGTCTGATCCTGGATTACACCCTGGAGCAGAACATGGTGCTGCAGAAGTACTATGAGCCCCGCTTCCAGAGGGGCGGCTTCATCCGCTTCGACGAGGTACGCAAGTATGCCGAGAGCCTGATTGAGCAGTACGACGTGCGCTCCG
>CAMBWJ010000289.1 GCA_945871545.1 uncultured Clostridia bacterium
GCCCGCGCGCCCGCGCAGAGCATGATCGCCGCCGCAAGGCCGAAGGCCAGCTTGCCGGGAGCCTCGAAGTTCTCCTCCGCATAGGCCCGCATGGACGGCAGGATGGTATCCCGGAAATATCGCATGCAGTTGCGGCCCACGTCCAGCAGCGGCATGTCGTTCATCGGGTTTTCCAGGCGCTCGAAGGCGGAGATCACCGCCGGGGCGATCTCCTCCCGGGACACGTCCAGACTGGGCAGGATCTCGTCGAAGAAGGCGCGGCCGATCCAGCTGCGCAGTTCCTCGTCCTTCATCACTTCGGCGAAGCTGTCCTTGCCGCAGAGGTAGCCCGCCGCCGTGCAGAGGAACACCGCCGCATCGAACACGCGGGCCTTGCGGTCGAGCGCCAACGCGCAGTCGCCGCTTGCGCAGACGGATCGCAGGCGCTCCGGCACCTCGCCGTCCAGCATGCACGCAAACTGGGGTTCGCCCCAGGCGAGGAAGTCGTCCCGGTAGTTCATCTGATGCTGCGCTTGTGCAAGCTCCGTTGCGTTCAGCTCGCCGCTGAGGCTGTCGCAGAACAGCGCGCGCGCATCCATGCCCCGCAGCCAGGTGCGGAAACCGGAAGCATCGTCCCAGGCTGCGCTCAGGCGGCAGAGCGCGCCGATCTGTTCCTCCGGAGTCTGCAGCCGGGGGAATTGTGTGACCAGCAGAAGCTCCGGCGAAGCCATGCCGCCGCGGAAGCGCGCGTACAAGAGCTGGGCCAGCAGCAGCGACCGCGCCTCGTCCGCCTCCGCGTCCACGAACAGGTATTCCAGCTCGGGAAGCAGACCCAGCGCCAGGAATTTCTTCTCATCCGCACGGGGATCCGCCGCCAGCAGCACGCTCTGCACCACGCGCTCCTCCCGGCTGGCCCCTCCGTCCATGCTTTCGCCCCGGATGAGCATGGTGAACATGCCGTCCTGGGCGTTGAGGGACGCGGCCTTGCCCGTAACGCAGGCTGCGCCCAGGTCCGCGCCGTTTTCGTTGGCCACATCCAGCACGCGCGCCACCGCGCCCAGCATGAGCCGGTCCGCGCCGAAGATCACCGCCCGCAGGGTCTGCGGACGGCGGTCGGCAATTTCATAGCGCTCCATCATGGAGCGGTTCAGCTGCACCATCGTCAACCTCCGGGTATCGATTTACTCCGCCTCGTCCACGGGAAAGAGCAGTTCCAGGCCCTCCAGCTCGTCGTCCACGGACATGGAGATCTGCATGTCCTCCGAAACCACCAGCCGCAGCACATAGCTTTCCTCCGCCGCGGCGAAGGGATCCCACATGCTGGCATGGTTGAACAGCAGCAGGGTCTCGCCCGGCGCATCCACCTGCAATTCGTAGGTGGTGACGCCGCCCGCGCCCTCCAGATCCTCGAAGTAGGGGGCGTAGTCCTCGCGCAGCAGCGTGACGGTTCCGGCGCTGTCGCCCGCGTAGTCCCAGTTCCAGCCGGTGGTGGGGTTCGAGGGCAGGCGCACCTCCACCAGGCGGTCATCGGTGAAGCACTCGGCCCAGCGCACGTCCTGCGTGCCGTCCTCGCGCACGGTCACGGTGCACAGCGCGCTGCGCGCCGGCGCTTCAATGCCCCAGGACACGCCGTAGCTGAACAGCAGGTGCACCCGGCCCGGAGCGCGCACGCCGAAGTAGAAGTCGTAGCTGCCGCCGGAGCCGTCCGCGCCCTCCACATACTCCTCCATGGGCGCGTCCAGCACGCCGTTGTCCTCGTATTCGCAGGTCCACTCGTAGCCGCTGGCGGGCTCGCCCCACAGCGAGACGTGCACCGGATCAAACTGCGTCTCCTCCGCAATTGCGCAGCAGAACAGCAGCATCAGCAGCGCGAGCGCCGCCGCAAGTTTCGCTCTGACCATGCTTTTCCCTCCTCAGTCCGCGATCCGGGGAATCTCCCGGCCAAGCAGCTCCGCCAGCGCGTCTGCGATCAGCTGGTGATCGCACTGGTGGGGAAGGCCGGAACACAGCGCGTAGCCCAGCAGCCGTCCGGCGGCGTTGCGCAGCGGGAAGCAGCCGCCGCAGAGGGCGAAGTCGTTCTCATTCTCAAATTCCGGCTCCATGGGGCGCAGACCCTCGGCAACCTCCACCAGCGTGCGGATGGAGCTGACGCCGGTCATGCGGCAGGTGTTGAGCTTCTTGTCCATCCACCACTCGTTGTTGGTGCTGGTTCCCGCCATCAGGTAGGAAAAGGTGGTCTGGCCGCCGGTGATCACGCGGAAGGCGGCGCTCTGCTTGTAGACCTCCTTCGCGAGGCGGTTCATGATGAGGCCCAGCTTCAGGCAGTCCTCCGCAGGCATCGCTTCCACGCGCAGAACTTCCTCCTGCGTGCGCAGCATCTCCAGCCATTCCGGCTTGTAAAACTTGAATTCCATGGCGCATCCCCCTTTTCACAATCATCCAATTTATTCTATCACAGATTGTCTCCGATGTACAGGCGGAAAAATGCCCGTCCCGAATTTTCGGAACGAGCATGTATTGTGCAGGCGCAGCCTTATTCGTCGAGGTCGAACTCCTCCTCTTCCTCGTCCACGTCCTCCGGCTCCTCGTTGGTGACGAAGCTGGTGGACGGCTCGGCGTCGCCCTTGGAGAAGGTCTCGCGGATGCTCTTTTCGATCTCCTCGTAGACCTCGGGGTGCTCGAGCAGGTACTTGCGGGCGTTGTCGCGGCCCTGGCCGATGCGCTCGCCGTTGTAGGAGTAGTACGCGCCGGCCTTCTTGATGAGGTCGCGCTCCACGGCCAGATCCAGCAGCTCACTGGAGCGGGAGATGCCCTCGCCGTAGAGGATGTCCACGATGCAGGACTTGAACGGCGGCGCGACCTTGTTCTTGACCACCTTGATCTTGGTGCGGTTACCCTTGATCTCGCTGCCCTCCTTGATGGCCTCTCCCTTGCGGATGTCCAGGCGCACGGAGGCGTAGAACTTCAGCGCCTTGCCGCCGGTGGTGGTCTCGGGGTTGCCGTAGACCACGCCCACCTTCTCGCGCAGCTGGTTGATGAAGATGGCCACGGCGTTGGTCTTTGAGATCACGCCCGCCAGCTTGCGCAGGGCCTGGGACATGAGCCTCGCCTGAAGGCCCACGTGGCTGTCGCCCATGTCGCCCTCGATCTCCGCCTTGGGAACCAGCGCGGCAACGGAGTCGATGACCACCACATCGATGGCGCCGGAGCGCACCAGCGCCTCGCAGATGTCCAGCGCCTGTTCGCCGTTGTCCGGCTGGGCGACGTAGAGCTCGTCGATGTCCACGCCCAGCTTCTCGGCGTACACCGGATCCAGCGCATGCTCGGCGTCGATGAACGCGGCGGTGCCACCCATCTTCTGGGCCTCCGCAACACAGTGCAGCGCCACGGTGGTCTTACCGGAGGATTCCGGCCCGTAGATCTCAATGATGCGGCCCTTGGGCAGTCCGCCCACGCCCAGCGCGAAGTCCAGCTGCAAACTGCCCGTGGGGATGACCTCCACCTGCATCTTGCTCGCCGCGTCGCCCAGCTTCATCACCGAGCCCTTGCCGAAGTCCTTCTCAATCTTGCCCAGCGCGATCTCCAGCGCCTTCTTGCGATCGTCGCCGAATTTCTGCGT
>CAMBWJ010000290.1 GCA_945871545.1 uncultured Clostridia bacterium
GTAGGCGATGTCGGTGCGGCCCGCGCTCTGAATCGCCCGGGTGATGCCGCTGAACGGCCCGGCGTAGTCCTGGCGCTCACAGAGCTTGAGGATGGCGCGCTGGGTCTTCTCCGGGATGCGCGCGCCGTTGGAGAGCAGCGGGGTCAGGCTCGAATCCTCCACCAGCATGGCCGCGTCCGTGTGCAGCGCGGACAGGCTGTGGCGCAGCTGGGGCAGGCTGCACACGCCCGCGTCGATCAGCTGCACACCCTGGGCCATGGCTCCCGCCGCCACCGCGTGCCACAGCGCCGCCGCCACCGTGGACGGCCCGCGCCCCAGCAGCAGCTCCCGGGGCTTCATCTCCGCGATGCAGGCGCTCACGCTGCGCGCCGCCTGGGAGGGGGATTCCAATTGCAGCGCCCCTGCCGCGAAGCGCTGCTCCCGGCGCGACCCCCACACGATGTTCTCCTCCGGGCGGTCGCCCTCGGGCAGGGACTTCTCCGGCCAGAGCTTCACGCCCGGCGGCAGCACGGCCCGCGCGCCCACGATGGAGTGGCTGCCCACGCAGCTCTCCTCAAAGAGCTGCGCGCCCTCGCCGATCACCGCGCCCCGACCCGCCACGCAGCCCCGCAGCTGCGCCCCGGCCTCCACCCGCACGCCGGGGAACAGCACGCTGCGCTTGATGCTTGCGCCGCTTGCCACGAAGCAGTTCTCGCCGACAGCGCTGTAAGCCCCGATGTGCGCGCCGGAGCAGATGTGCGCACCCGGGGCGATCCAACAGGGCGGCTCGATGACGCAGCCCGGCTCCACGATCGCGCCGTCGCAGGGTGTATTGAACGGCCCCTCCAGGCCATCCAGATGCAGCTTCCCCTCCAGTGCGTCGGCGTGCACCTGAAGGTAGGCGGAGATGTCGCCCACGTCGCACCAGTAGCCCTCCGCCGTCCAGCCGTAGAGCTTTACGCCCGCCTCCAGCAGCGCCGGAAACAGGTCGTGGCCGAAGTCGTAGGGCCTGTCGGCGGGGATGTGGCGCAGAATCTCCGGCTCCAGGATGTAGATGCCGGTGTTGATGCGGTCGGAGAACACGTCGCAGCGCCCGGGCTTCTCGTGAAAGGAGCGGATGCGCCCGTCGGCATCCGTCACCACCATGCCGTACTCCTGGGGAGAACCGCACTTCTTCAATACAATCGTGACCGGGCCGCCGTGGGATTCGTGGAAGCGCAGCGCGGCGGCGAGATCGAAGTCGGTTGCGCCGTCGCCGGAGAGCACGATGAAGCGCTCGTTCAGGAAGGCCTCCGCCTGCTTCACGCTTCCGGCGGTGCCAAGCGGGGTCTGTTCGATATAGTAGCGCAGCTGCACGCCCAGCCGTTCGCCGTCCTGAAAGGCGTCCTGAACGGCCTCGGGCAGATAGCCCAGCGTCGCGCCGATTTCGTGAATGCCATGTTTGTGAAGCAGCCCTATGGCGCGCTCCATCAGGGGCTTGCCCAGCAGATGCAGCATCGGCTTCGGACAATCGCATGTCAGGGGCCTCAGGCGCGAACCCTCGCCGCCCGCCATGATGATCGCTTTCAAAATGTTTCACATCCCTTTCCTTGTGCGCAGAGCGCAGCGTAGAAATGCCGCGATGCGGCATTCATGCGCTATTTTCCCCGGCACGTCCCGGTTTCATACAAAATTATATTTCCATGAATTTGACAAATATGCATCCATCGAATATACTGAAGGAAAAATCAGGAAAGTGGGAGGAAGGATCATGAAAAGAATGCTGCTTGTGCTGCTGGTGATCGCGCTGTGCATCCCCTGCAGTGCACTTGCTGAGAAGACGATGAAAATTGTGAACTGTCAGGATTGGGTGTCGCTGCGCAGTGCGCCGAGCACGCAGGCTGAGAGATTGGCGCAGGTTCCGCTGGGCGCGTACGTCACCGGCGAATGCGACTATTATTCGGATTTCAGCTATTGCAGCTACAATGGCGTGACGGGCTACATCCTGAACGAATATCTGGAGGCGGTGGCGCTTTATGCGCAGGTGGACGACCGTACCATCATCGCCGAGCGCAGCTACAACGACAGCGGCGAGATCATGGAGGTCGTCTGTCTGGATGCCGGGGGCGGCGAATGCTGGCAGCGCAGGTTTGAATCGCCCTATTACACGGAGCTGAACTGCACGGACGCCTTCGTGGCTGGAACGGCCAAGAAGCCGATGCTCCTGGTGCACGTGTCGGGCGTGGGCCTGACTGCGCTGGACCTGTACACGGGACAGGAGAAGTGGACGTTGGGCGAGGACGTGGTGAGCCTGGGCGGCAGCCTGAGCTGCGCGGTTGCGGAGGACGGAACGATGTACATCGGCGGCTTCTACGGCCCCGACCCGGTGGCGATCTCTGTGGATGGCGAGGTTCTGTGGCAGTCCTCCTCGGTGTACGGCGAACAGGACGGCTATACAATGGATTTCTTCTGGCTGTACGATCTGGAGCTTGTGCCGGACGGCCTGCTTGCGACCTACGACATGGGCGTGGACGATCAGGGGACGGAGTGCGGCGGAGAGGTGCTGTACAGCCTGGATGGCGAACTGTTGAGCTATCGCTATCTGTATTGATGGGATGAAACAAAATCGCGGCGGTATTGCTGAAATACCGTCGCGTTTTGTTTGCAGGAAGCCTTACAGGATGTACTTGCGCACGTCCTTGGCGTGGGCGTCGTTGCCCAGCTGGGCGTTGACATAGTCCGCGTCGATGCTGACGCACACCTCGGGAGCGTCGCCGCCGCCGGCGTTGAAGGCGATGTCGTTGAGGATCCTCTCCAGCATCGTGTGCAGGCGGCGCGCGCCGATGTTCTCGGCGGTCTCGTTGGCCTGCCAAGCGCACTCGGCGATGGTCTGGAGGGCGGAATCCTGGAAATCCAGCGACACGCCGTCCACGCCCAACAGCAGCTGGTACTGGCGGATCAGTGCGTTCTCCGGCTGGGTCAGGATGCGCTTGTAGTCCTCCACGGCGAGGGGCTTCAAATCCACGCGCACCGGGAAGCGGCCCTGCAGCTCGGGGATCAGGTCGGTGACCTTCGCCACGTGGAACGCGCCCGCCGCGATGAAGAGCATGTGGTCGGTCTTGACGGGGCCGTACTTGGTGTTGACGGTGGTACCCTCCACGATGGGCAGGATGTCGCGCTGCACGCCCTCGCGGGACACGTCCGGGCCGTTGCCGCTGCCGCGACCAGCCACCTTGTCGATCTCGTCCAGGAACACGATGCCGTGCTGCTCCGCGCGGTCGATGGCCTCGGTGTAGACCGCGTCCATGTCGATCAGGTTGGTTTCTTCTTCTGCCTGCAGGATCTTGCGCGCCTCGCGCACCTCCACCTTGCGCAGCTTGGTCTTCTTGGGGATGATGCTGCCCAGCACGTCGCTCATGTTCACGTCCATGCCGGGGATTTCGTTCTGGGGCGTGACCTCCTCGACCTCGACCTCGACGATCTCGTGCTCCATTTCGCCCCGGCGCAGGCGGGTGCGCACGTCATCCTGGCGCACGGCCAGCGCGGTCCTTTCGGATTCGGACAGCTCCGGCTCCTTGGGCTTGTTGCCCAGCAGGATCTCGATGGGGTTGGCGGGCTTCTTCTTCTGGGTGCGGGTCA
>CAMBWJ010000291.1 GCA_945871545.1 uncultured Clostridia bacterium
ACATAATTGGCGCCGCCGTTGAAGGTCCAGTTGCCAAAGCCCTGCGTATAGTCCCAGTCGGTAAAGCTGATGATCAGCGATATGATCATCGGCACCAGCGTAAACAGGGTAAAGCCCAGCACATTGGGCGCGATAAAGGCGTAGCCGGTCAGATCCGTCTTGAGCTGTCGGCTGATTCCCCTTTTCCCTGATGAAATCGTCCGCTGCATAGCGTCACCCATCCTTCTTCAAAAAAGCGGAGAGGAGTTTCCTCCTCCCCGCCAGGAAATACCCGATTGCAGATTACTTGGCCAGCAGCGCCTCGGCGCGCGCCTGCGCGTCGTCCATGCCCTGCTGCACCGTCTTGACGCCGGTGTAGATGTTCTCCAGCTCCTCGGTGAGCACCTTGTTGATCTCCGGCAGCTTGGTGGTGATGCTGGGCACCGCGTGGTTGCTCGCGGGCACGATCAGCACGTTCTTGGCCGTTTCAGCATCGAGCAGATCCTCGGCACCCTTGAGGAAGTACTCCGTCACCTCGGCGGAATCATAGGTATTCGCGGAGGGAACGCGTCCGCCGGAGGTCAGCGGCAGCATGCCTTCGGTCGCGTACCACTTCATGAACTCCCACGCAGCGTCGATGTGCTTGGACTTCGGATTGATGCACAGGTGATCGCCGTAGCCGCCCTGGGTGTAGGTGCGCACGCCGTCGATCGTCGGATAGGGCGCAAAGGCCGTCTTGAAGTCGTGCGGATAGTTGTCGCGGTCCTTGATGCTGCGCACCATCCACGGGCCGATGGTCATCGCGGACTTGCCGGTGATGAACATGCCCTCCTGGGAGAGCTTCTGCGTCACGCTGTCGGTGTGCGTCGGCGCGGTATGATCCACGTTCATCATGTTGTTGACCAGCTCAATCGCCGCCACGTTGACCGGGTCGTTGACGTTCGCCGTGCCGTCCGAATGGTAGAGCGGGTCGCCGCCGAGCGTCTGCACGGAGAAGTAGTTGAACGGGTAGAGCAGGTCCTGCTGGGAGTTGAAGAACATGCCGTAGACCTTGCTGTCGCCCTCGCCGTGGGTCAGCTTCTTTGCGATCTCGCGGAACTCCTCAAAGCTCCACTCGGTCGGCACCTCGATGCCGGCCGCATCAAACATATCCTTGTTGATGACGATGCCGTACTGGTCCATCTTGGTGGGCAGCGAGTAGGGCTTGCCGTCAATGTAGTACGACAGCGCCATCTTGCCGAAGATGCCCTCGATGTCAAAGCCGTCGCGCTCGACCAGCTCGGTCAGGTCCAGCGCCATGTTGCCGCTGGCGCGCTTTTGCAGCACAGCCGGGGTATAGGTCATGTACAGGTCGACGTCGTTGCCCGCAAGCAGGCTGGTCTCCAGCTTCAGGTTGCCGGTGTCGTCGTTGACGAAGCGCTCATACTCCGCCTGGATGCCCTTATCCTTGAACGCCTCGTTGAACAGATCGATGCTCGCCTGAGGGCCTGCCTCTGCCGGCACGCCGCCCCATACGCGCAGGGTGATCACATCGTCCGCCAGCGCTGTCGCCGCAGTCACCAGCAGCGCAATCGCCATGAGCATGCTCAACCACTTTTTCATTCTGTTTCCCTCCTGTTTCTTTCCCGGCGGTGCTTCTCCCGCCTGATTCTGTCTATATTATAAAGATGCGCAGGTCGTCAAACAATGAACGATCCTGCGCTTTTTCTTTGCAATGCTGTTGAATGGATGTGCCTGTCGCGGACGCAGCGGCCTTCAGACTATCCGATTTCCGCTTTTCCCTTCACGATTCTGCTTTTTTGCCTCATCCCGGACCTGCATCGGCGTCTTGCCCGTCAGCTTCTTGAAGAGGATGCTGAAGTAATTCGCATTGTCGATCCCCACGCTTGCCGCGATTTCGTTGACCCGCATGTCCGACTGGCACAGCAGCTGCCGCGCGCGCTCGATGCGCTCCCGATTGTACCAATCCACAAAGCTCATGCCCATCTCCCGCTTGAAAATATGGGCGAAATAGCTCTCGCTCAGCCGGGCGAGCTGTGCCGCGCCGCTCACGCTGAGCTCCTGCGCGGGATGCTCCCGCACATAGCGTACGATCATTTGAATCTCCGGCCTGAGTGATCGCGCCTCCTTCTCGCCCGTGCACTGGGCGACGGCCTTGGCAAAGCCCTCCCGCACGGTGCTCAGCCTGTCCGAGCGCTGGATCAGATTGGCCAGCGTGTAGCCATTTTCATCCGTCCATGCGGCTACCGTCGGATAGACGCGCTTGATGGCAAAGAGCATGTCCAGCAGGTTCACCCGCAGCTTATGCAGCGGATATCCGCGGCGCTTGCTCATCTGGGAGAACGCCGCCTCGCACGCAGCCGACAGATGCTCTCCATTGTGCCCGGCAAGCGCCGCATCCAGCGCGCTCATATCGATGGGCGGCGTCACGGAGTCTGGCTGCGCAACGGGATGATAGCCATGAATTCTGCCATGGTCGAGCAGATAACGATAGGAAAGTGTCTCCTCGTTCTGCAGGTGCGCCTGCGGCAGTGCCCGCAGGTTCGGATGGCTTTCGCTGATGACGGCCGTCACCGACTGATTGAGGTATCGCTTGACATATTCCTCCGCCCTGGCGTAAGCGCTTTGCAGGCTGCTGAGTGCTTCCACACTTCCCTGCTGCCAGATCATCAGCGCGCGATCCGCCTGAAACGGGCACACGACAGCCTGCTCGGCAAACACCTCTTCGCAAATGCTCTCAATTTCCACAATAGCGCTCTGCGACAGGCGCTGATGGGCATTCCCCCTGCGCAGCTCATAATCATCAATGGCCACCGTAATCAGCCGGAAGGGCCGCTCCCAGCGCACAGCGGGAAACATCCGGGCAAAGCTTTCACGCGCCTCCTCCGGCGGGATTTCTCCTGCAATCGCCCTGCGCACCGCGCTGGCCCGCATGGCGCGCCTGCCGCTTTGCCCGACCGGCACCGGCTCAGGCGTCTCCCATTTGATCTCTGACAGGATTTTCCGAAGCTGCTCCGGCGTGACATCCAGCTTGAAGACGTAGTCCAGCGCGCCGCAGCGCATGGCCTGCCGGACGTTTTCAAAGTCGTTGTAGCCACTCAGCACGATGAACTTCACGGACGGGTAATCGCGCATGCAGGCATTCATCAGCTCAAAGCCGTCCATACGATCCATCTTCAGGTCGGTGAACACGAGATCCGGCTTGAGCACCCGGATTTTTTCAAGCGCCTCCTCGCCGTTCTCCGCGTCACCCACCACGGTAAAGCCGCAGCTCTCCCAATCCAGAATCGAGCGGAAGCCCATGCGCACCAGCAGCTCATCGTCCACGATCAGCACTCTTTTCATGGTCTTCCTCCTCAATCGATGTGATCACGGGGAGCACATAATGCACCACCGTGCCGATCCCCGGATGGGATGTGATCTCCAGCGTATAGCCCGCGCCGAACGTGATCTCGATCAGCTCCTTGACATGGGAGAAGCCGATGCCCGTCATCTTGTCCTTTCTGCGCTGTCCGCTGTTGAGCGTCTCCAGCGTTTGGGGCGAGACGCCCTCTCCGTTGTCCTCCACAAACAGGTGAAGGACGTCGTCCTCCGTGTAGCCATAGAGGCGGATC
>CAMBWJ010000292.1 GCA_945871545.1 uncultured Clostridia bacterium
TGGGTCTGGACGCCATCCACGACACCGTGCATGAGATGGCCCGCGACGAGGCCCGCCACGGCAAGGCGTTCGCTGGCCTGCTGAAGCGCTACTTCGGCAAGTAATATCGCCAAAAAGGGCGGTAAAACCGCCTGATTTGAGAGGTCAGTCCCGGAAGGGGCTGGCCTCTTTTCATGCTCCGGTGTCTTTTGGGTGTCTTTCCCCGCTGAAAATCGACCAAAAAAATGGCGCGGCGTCTTTGATTCTGGTGTCTTTTGTATTGAATTATTAGCGTAGCGATTCTTTGTGTCAATCAGCTTTCATTTACAAAATGTCAAAAGAGCAGGGTATCTGAACGGAAACCGTGCAGACACCCCTTCGCAGTGTGCGCCACTCCAGAGGCATAAATGAGATTAAAAAACTATATTCTCTCTCATCTCTGGATGCTTGGCCCATTTTCTGATGCATCGATAAAAAACATATTCTTGCGAGCAGCAGAATGATCAGTTTTTCGTTCGTCTGAACGCAGTACAGCAACCAATCCATTCCAGGGTATCGCGGCAATCTGCTCTGTACAGGGGGAATGGACGTCTGTTTTGTTCAGCTGCGGATTACGCCCTTTTTCAGAATCACGCAGGCGTAGAGCGCGCGCTCGCCGGTCTGGATGGTGGCGTAGGCCTTTTTACTGCGCTCATAGAACTCAAAGCGCTCGCAGAAGCCGATCTTTGCGCCGGGCTCGTGCTTGTCGATGATCTGCTTAAACTCGCTCCAGATGGGCGGTTCACCCTCGGGCATGCTGCCGGGCACGACCTCCATCAGCGTGACGGGCTCGGCCACGAAGTCGTCCAGCGGAAAGAGCTGGAGGATGGCGTCCAGCAGCTCAGGCACGCTGTGTCCGTCGCAGCGCACGCACCTCTTGCCCATGGAATCCGCCGGGAAGTTGCCGTCGCCGATGATGATTTCATCGCCGTGACCCATGGCGGCGAGGATTTTCAGAAGATCCGGATTCAGCAGCGGAGAGATTCCTTTCAGCATGGTTTTGCTCCTTTCTCATTCAAAATGCGGAGGGACGCAGCGCCCCTCCGCAGGTACATGTTCAGCTGTGGCGGTACACATCCCAGCCCAGGTAGTTGCCCAGGGCTTCCTCCAGAATATCCGCGCAGGCGGACTGCACCAGCGCAACGTGGTGCTCGTAGCCGTTGCGGGTCAGGTGGTGCATCAGCTTGTTCATCTCGGGAACCTCGCACACGGCCACGCCGCCGAAGGTGGGCAGATCGTCGTCGGTGAACCTGCCCTCCCCCAGATAGCAGCGAATCCTGCCGTTCTTGTCGTCGGTAGAGACCTTGAGGTAGGTCATCTCGGACGGGCGCACGCGGCCCTTGAGCGCACCGAAGGACACATCCGTGCCCAGCGTGGTGGCGAGGATGTCCAGGTTGGCGATCTCCGGCTTCTGGCTGAAGGCACAGGCGGGGTAGTTGGAGCAATGCACGTTGATGCACTTGTTGGGCTCGTTCTTATAGTTGTTGTTCCAGTCCTGATAGATCGGCGGGACGCCGGAGGCCTTGAGCAGCGCCAGCATGCTGACCGCACCCATGACGTCGGTCTCGCAGGCGCTGGGCATGCCCTTCTGGCCCATCATGCTCATCACCAGGCACATGGCGCAGCCGTAGTTGGCCTCGGGGCTGTCCCAGCACTGGATGGCGCTGGCGTCGCAGTGGTGATCCCGCATCCAGTTCTCGATGGCGATGCAGAGCCTGGCCTGCTTGACCACCTTGTAGTCCTCGATGCCCTCGGCGATGTTGCCGTAGGCGCGGATCTCGGCGACCTTTTCGGCGACCAGCGCTTCGTCGGTGATGGCCTCGATGTCGGCCATGATCTCGCTGAAGTCCTCGGTCTCGACGGTGATGCCCGCCTGCTGGAGCAGCTTTTCGGAGTAGCGCACCGTGCGGAAGGGCATGACGCGCGCGCCGATCTGGGCGATGCGGGCTGTGCGCATGGCCTTGACCACGGCGCAGACCTTCGCGAAGCGGTCCACGTCCGCGTGGAACTCCTCGCTGTCCACCGGGCAGGTGTGGCGGCTGGTCAGGCTGTACTTGATACCGTACTGCCAGAGGTTGTTGCACAGGGAGAGCTTGCCGCAGAACGCGTCGCGGCGGTTCTCCAGCTGCAGCTTGTCGAAGTCGTCGTCGCAGGCCTGAATCAAAATGGGACAGTCCAGCTTGCTCCACTTGATCGCGTCGGCGATGCCGGTCTCCTCGCCGAAGTTCGGCAGGCACACGATGATGCCGTCGATCTCGTCGGCGTGGGCGCGGAACAGCGCGGCGCACTTCCGGGCCTCGTCGTAGGTCATGGTCTCGCCCATGTAGGTATCCTCGGTGGAGAGGATGATCACCTTGTGGCCCCACGCCTCCATGCTCTTGAGCAGCTTTTCGCGGGCGGTCAGCACCAGATGATCGGGGAAGAAGGAGCGGTTGGAAATAATCACACCAAAGGTTGCCATGGCTTTGCCTCCTTATTTTTCAGTCAGCGTGCGGCGGACAGCCGTTTTCCACTCTGCGCGTATCTCTTTTCTCGCAGTTTCAGTGATTTGGGGTTCATAGGTTTTGCCCTCCGCATGCCGCGCGGGGATGGATTCAAAATCGGCAAACACGCCGGTCCTGATGCCGCCGATGTAGGCCGCCCCCAGTGCGGAGAGCTCGCTGGCGGGTGCGCAGCGGATGGTGCAGTCGGCATAGTCCGCCTGCATCTGCATCAGGAGAGCGTTCTTCGTCGGCCCGCCGTCGGCATAGAGCTGTCCGGCGGCATGTCCGCTTTCCCTCTGCATGATCTCCAGGACGTCTGCGTCCTGCTGGGCAATGGAGGCCAGCGCAGCGTAGGCGATGTGCGTCTTGTTGGTGCCCCGGCTCATGCCGCAGAGGATGGCGCGCGCGTCGGAATCGAAGTAGGGTGCACCCAGACCCGCAAAGGCCGGGATCAGGTTCACGCCCTGGGCGCTCTCGACGGTGCCCGCTAGCGCTTCAATCTGCTGCGGGGACTCGAACATGCCAAGCGTGTCGCACAGCCACACCAGCGTATCTCCTGAACAGGTGACATTGCCCTCCAGGGCATAGCTGGTTTTGCCTTCCGTGGAGAACGCGACCGAGGCGGACAGGCCCTCCTTTGAGATGACGGGCACGTCGCCAACGTTCATCATCACGGACGAGCCGGTGCCGTAGGTGGCCTTGGCCATACCGGGCTTATGGCAGCCCTGGCCGTAGAGCGCCGCATGGCTGTCCCCCAGCACGCCGGTGACGGGAATGCCCTTATAGCTTCCGAAGTCCGCATCCGCAGGGAGGATGCGCAGAGGCATCATGGATGCAGGAATGCCGAAGAGCTCCAGCAAACCCTCGTCCCAGCGCAGCGTCTCCAGATTCATCAGCTGGGTGCGGCTTGCGTTGGTTGTATCGGTCAGGTGGTTTCCGGTCATGCGGTAGACCAGATAGCTGTCGATGGTACCCAGCTTCAGTTCGCCCTTCTCCGCGCGTTGCAAAAGTTCCGGCTGCTCCTGAAACAGCGCGCGCAGCTTGCCCGCCGGGAAGTAGGGCGAAAG
>CAMBWJ010000293.1 GCA_945871545.1 uncultured Clostridia bacterium
AGGGGTGGGCCAGCGCCATGCGCACGTCCGCCTCCCGCATGACGTTGCAGACCGTGATGCACTCCGGGAAGTCCCTGCGGATCTCGGCGAAGGTCTCGGCGGTGCAGGCCTGTCCGGCGTACTTGCCCTCGGTCATGCGGCAGGCGCCGTAATCGCAGTGGTAGCGCTCCAGCCAGCCGTCGTCGTAGGTGGTCTCGCCGATGCGCGTGGAGAAGGCGAAGTAGGGATAGCAGTCGCAGGCCACGTCCAGCCCGCCGGCGCGGTAGCCGTCGATCTGCCTGAGCGCCGCCTCCATCTGACCGAAGCCCGCCATGGAGCCGATGTGGGAGATCTGAAGCCGCAGCTTCCGTTGCTTGCAGGGCTGGGCCACCTCGTCGATGGCGGCGTACACCTGATCCGCATCGTCCCGCAGGTGCACGGAGACCTGACGATTAAGCGGTACGCAGCAGTCCAGCGCCGCATTCAGCTCCCGCGCGTCCGTGCCCGGCACGTAGCGCAGTCCCAGCGACAGTCCGACGCAGCCGCCCGCCAGCGCAGCACTGATCCCACGGCACAGCCGTTCGATCTGCGCGTCATCGAGGGGTGCATAGCGATCCATGCCGCCCGCCGCATGCCGGAAGAACTCGTGTCCGGCAAAGAGCGCCAGATTCACCGGCGCGCCGTCACGATCCACCAGATTGAGGTATTCCACGGGATCGTACACGTTCAGCCCGCAGTTGCCGCCGACGACGGTGGTCACGCCCATGCGCAGCATGGTCATGAAGATGTTCGGCTGAATCCGACCCTCCGCCACCGGATCCTCGTGCATGTGAATGTCGATGAAGCCCGGGCACACCACGCAGCCCGCCGCGTCGATCACCCGATCCGGCTGCGCGCCCGGCTCCGAAACAATCCTTCCATCCGAAATCCACAGATCCCGAACCTCGTTCACACCGTTCGCGGGATCGATCACCAAGCCGTTCTGAATCCTCGTAAGCATCTGCATTCTCCTCATACCTGTACGCGCACGCGGCTGCCGCGCAGCGTCTTTTCCACCGCGATACGGGGCTCAATGTGGTCCCGCAGCTCCGCCACATGGCTGATCACGCCCACAAGCCGGTCGCCGCCGGTGAGGTTCTCCAGCGTGGTCAGGGCGCGGCGCAGGGTGTCCTCGTCCAGCGAGCCAAAGCCCTCGTCGATGAACACCGCGTCCACCCGCACGCTGCCGCTCTCCGCCTGCACCACATCGGCAAAGCCCAGCGCCAGCGAGAGCGACGCCACGAAGGTCTCGCCGCCGGAGAGGGAGCTGACCTCCCGCTCCTGATTCGTGTTCGCATCCAGAACCCGCAGTCCGAGGCCGCTCTTGGTGTTGCCCACGCTCTCGATCTTGCTGCGCAGCAGGTAGCGTCCATCGGACATGCGCTCCAGACGGCGGTTCGCCGCTGCGATGACACGGGTGAAGTAGTATTGCAGGATGTAGTTCTCGAAGGGCAGCTTGTTCGCGCCGCCCAGCTGCCCCGCAGCCGTCTGATAGAGCACATTGACGTTGCCGAAGTTCTCCTGGGCGCGGTCGAGCCGCTTCGCGCAGCTCCGGATCGCAGCCAGCGCGGCGCGATTCTGTTCGCAGCGGTTCAGCAGCGCGTGCTCCCGCGCGTCCAGCGTTGCGATCTGTTTCTCCTGTTCGGACAGCGCACTCCGCAGCGCGCCCACGTCCACGCTCCGCTTGTCGCCCCAAAGCTGTTGAAGATCCGCCTGCTGGGCGGCAAGCGCCTGACACTCGGAGCGCCAGCTCTCGATCTCCCGGCGCAGACCCCGGCGCTGCGCGTCCGTGCGCAGGGCAGCACGCCAGCTCTGCGCACTGTCGAAGCCGCTGTCGCCCAGGCCGTTTTTCCAGAGATTTCCAGCTTCCTCCAATGCAGCAGTGCGCTGCTCCAGTGCCGAGGCGAGGGATTCCCGCCGCGCGAGGGCCGCGCTGTGTTCGCGCTCCGCTTTCTTTGCCGCGGCGTCCGCCGCAGCGTGTTCCGCACGGATGCGCTCCGCTTCGGCGCGGCATGCCTCGCACTCCCGGCGGCAGTCCTGCTCCCGCTGCGCAAGGTTCTCCGGATCGTCGCCGCCCAGCGCCTCCAGAATCGCAGCAAGCTTCTCCTGGGCCGACGCACTCGCCGCCGAGGCCGCCTCCGCATTTCTTGCCGCAGCCCTCTGCTGCTCCGCCGCTGCATCCACCGCCGCCTTGTCCGGTGCGGCCTCGATGTGCGCCGCAGGGCGGGGGTGCTCGGTGGAGCCGCACACCGGACAGGCTTCGCCCGGGCGCAAGCTGTCCGCCAGAATGCCCGCCTGATCCATCAGGTAGAGGGCATGGAGCTTCCGATATTCCTCCTCGGCGCGCCGCATCTCCTCGATGGCCCGCGCCGCAGCTGATTTCGTCCGATTCGCGAGACTGGCCGCGTCCCGGGCCTGTTTGAATTTCGGAAGCAGCGCGTTGAGCTGCTCCGCACGCAGATTGAGCTTCTCCCGTTCGGGCAAGCGCTTTTCTGCCGCAGCCAACACTTCAGACGCATGCGCACGATTCTTCTCCGCCTGTGTGCACTTCAACTGTGCCGCCTGAAGCTCCCCTTCAAGGCGGTTCAGCTCCGCCTTCTCCCGACGCAGGCGCTCCTCCACGGCGCGCAACGGTTCCGCGCGCTCCGCATCGTCCAACTCCGCCTGCATGCGGTCGATCTCCGGCTTGCGCTCCATCGCTGTTCTGCGGCGCTGCTCCACTTCGCTCAGGCGCAGTACGCCCGCATTCTGCGCGTCCGAGCGCGCCAGCTCCTCCCGCAGCGCGCCCGCCGACGCGTTCAAGCTGGCAAGCTCCGCCTCTGCCGCGGCGTGGACCTCCTCCTCCCGTGCGATCTGCGCCGAAAGCAGCTCGATCACCTCGTCGGCGCGCTCGGGACTCTGCATGCGCTGCTTCAGTTGTTCACCGTCCTCCTCGTCCGGCAGCACGCGCCCGCACGCGGCGCTGAACTGCTGGCGCGCGGCGTTGACCTCCGCAAGCGCCTCCCGGTTGCGCTCCTTCAGCTGCTGCTCGATGTCCCGGTAGATCTCCGTGCCGAAGAGCTTGCTCAAAAGAGATCGGCGCTCGTCGCTCTTCGCCAGCAGAATGCGCTGGAACTCGCCCTGGGCGATCATCACCACCTGGGCGTACTGCTCTGCGGTCAGGCCGAGAATGTCCCGAACCGCCTGGTTCACCTCGCGCACGGAGCTCCAGCTGCGCCCGTCGTCGCACGCCAGCTCCGCCCAGGCGGGATGCAGGCGCTCGCCGCTGCCGTCGCGCTTGGGCACCATGTAGGCCGGACTCCGCTGCGCGGTGTAGATTCTGCCCTCGTGTTCGAATTTCAGCTCCACCACCGTCTCCGCATTGCGGGGCGCGAAGTCGCTGTGGAAGCCCTTCGTCTCGCGGGTGCGCCCGGAGGCCTCGCCGTAGAGTGCGAAGCTGATGGCGTCAAAGATGGAGGTCTTGCCCGCGCCGGTGTCGCCCGTCACCAGAAACAGGCAGCCCGGGCCGAACTGGGAGAAGTCCACCGTCTCCGTGCCCGCATAGGG
>CAMBWJ010000294.1 GCA_945871545.1 uncultured Clostridia bacterium
AGGCGGTTCCGGTGGAGGACGGCTTCACGGACGAATTCACCGGCGGGGTTGTCCAGCAGGACGCGGCGGCGGAGCTGAACCCCTACTCCGGCGTCGACATGGAGGCCGATCTGCGGGTCGGCTACGTGGCCTCCACCGACAGCCAGCAGATCAACCCCTTCCTCTGCAACGAGCGCGATCTGGTGAGCCTGAATCAGCTGGTGTTTGAATCCGTGGTGGAGCTGGACGACGATTTCAAGCCCAGCCCGCTGCTGGCGGACAGCTGGACGGTGGACGGCAAGACCTGGACGTTCAAGCTGCGCGACGGTATCGTGTTCCACAACGGCGCGCCGCTCACGGCCTCGGACGTGGTGTTGAGCTACCAGATGTTCCTGAACGCCGGGGAGACAAACCCCTACTACGGCCGGCTCTCGCTGGTCGAGAGCATGGAGGCCACCGACACGCGCACCCTCACGGTGCAGGCCAAATATTCGGGCTACGTGACCCTCTACGCCATGACCTTCCCGGTGGTGCAGCAGTCCACCATCAACGAGAGCATGCCGCGCGGCACCGGCCCCTACTGGTACACCCAATTCGTCTACGGCGTGGGGCTGCGCCTGGAGGCCAATCCCCTGTGGTGGAAGAACGATCCCGGGATCCACAGCATCGCGGCGGTGAACTACGCCGACTCCGGCGACGCGCTGGAGGCGCTCAAGACCCGGCAGATCAACCTGCTCTGCACCCAGAGCAGCAACGCCTCCTTCAGCCGCAACCTCTCGGAGTACACCAGCATGGACTACGTGACCAACACCTACGAGATGCTGGTGCCGAACCTGAGCGAGAACTCCGTGATGAGCGACGTGCGCATGCGTCAGGCGGTGATGTACGCCATCGACCGCGCCGCACTGGCCTCCAACGCCTATCTGGGCATGGGCATCCAGTGCGAGGTGCCGGTGAACCCCGGCTCCTGGCTGTACGAGAGCCAGAGCGCCGTGTTCTATTACAGCCCGGAGCGCGCGCTTCAGCTGCTGCAGAGCTGCGGCTGGCAGGATCTCACCGGCGACGGCATTCTGAACCAGGTGGACGGCGTGATCCTGAAAGATCTGGAGCTGCGCCTGGTCACCTACAACGAGCCCACCAACTCCATCCGGGAGAACGCCTGCGACATGATCGCGGACTATCTGGGCAAGGTGGGCATCAAGGTGAACATCGAGGTTCGCGGACAAGAGCGCACGCTGCGCTACATCCGGGGACATGACTACGACATCGCCCTGGTGGGCGTGAACCTCAGCGAGGTGCCCGACCTCTCCCAGATGTTCCGCAGCGGCGGCAGCATCAATCTGAACAACTACGGAAACGAGGAGATGCAGAACCTGCTGACGCAGGTCTCCACCGCCTCCACCGAGGCGGAGCTGAAATCCATCTACAGCCAGATTCAGATGAACATCGTGGATCGCCTGCCGGTGCTGGGCATGCTGTTCCGCACGGGCACGGTGCTCTCCACCCGCTCGCTGGCGGGCCTGAGCGGCATCCGCGCGGAGAACACTTTGAACGGCATCGAATTCATGACAAAATAGGAAACGGACAGAGGTGAAACCAGTGAACAACCTGATGCAGAAAATTCGCGAAGCCCCCGGCCATGTGGCGTTCTACTATCGCCCGCTGGACGGCGGCTGCGCCCGGATGTACAACGAAATGATGCCGGTGGTCGCCGCCAGCGTCATCAAAATCCCGATCATGGTGGAGGCCTTCCGCCAGTTTGAGAATGGAGAGCTCAATCCCCGGCAGACCTACCGGATCAAACCTGAGGACAAGATGCCCTCCTGCGGCGCGCTGAACCGCATGCACGACGGCCTGGAGGTCACTCTGCGCGACCTGGTGGAGCTGATGATCGTGCTCAGCGACAACACCGCCACCAACATCCTCATCGACCGCCTGGGCATTGCGCGCGTCAACGCCACCCTGGAGGCCGAGGGCCTGAAGGTAACCAGGCTTCGGCGCAAGCTCTTCGACAAAGCGGGCATGGAGGCGGGACTGAGCAACCACGTCTGCGCCCGGGAGATCGGCCTGCTGCTGGAGCGCATGTATGCTGGTACGCTGGTTTCGCCCGAGGCCAGCGCGCAGATGCTGGAGATTTTGCGCAACCAGAAGCTCAACGGCAAGATGCCCTTCTTCCTCAAGCCCCGGGGGATCGCCTGCGCCCACAAGACCGGCGAGGACGACGGCATCACCCACGACGTGGGGATCGTCTATGCGAACAATCCCTTTGTGCTGTGCATACTCTCCGAGGAGACCGACGTGCCCGGCTTCGAGCGCCTGATTCAGGATGTGGCGCGGGAGCTTGCCGAGATGAACAGCTGAAAATCCCATTCAAACCTAGGGCGGGGCGCCTTCACCACGCCGCAAAACAATTGCTGGGCTGTCTCAAAACGACAATACGGTTTTGAGACAGCCCAGCTTTTTGCGCGCGCTTCGAAAAGTTTTAACGCGCGCCGCGCTTGCAATTCGCATTTGGTTGCGTATAATATAGTTCGATAACGAACGGTTCGGAAACGAACCAAACTGGAGGCGAACAAAATGCGAAGCTTCTGGGATGACATGGCGGCCATGCGCTCGCTGTACAGCGGGCAGCTGGAGGCGGTGGGCCGGGAATACGGTTTGGCGCGGGTGGAGCTGGACATCCTGCTGTTTCTGGCGAACAATCCGCAGTTTGACACGGCCACGGACATCGTGGAGCGGCGCTGCATCTCCAAGGCCCACGTATCGCAGTCGGTGAAGTCGCTGGAGCAGCGGGGCTATCTGGAGCGCCGCTACGCCGGGGACAACCGGCGCACGATCCACCTGCATCTGCTGGAAGGCGCGCAGGCGGCGGTGGATGCGGGGCGGCAGGCCCATGCGCGCTGCCTCGCGGCGCTGCTGGAGGGCTTCAGCGAGGTGGAGAAGGAGCTTTTCCGCAGCTATCTTTCGCGGATCTCCGACAACGCCTGGGCGCAGATGAAGAAGGGAGAAGACTGAAAACGTGAATCTGCTGTACAAATTTGTGATCTGTTTTATCGCGGGCATCGGCGCGGGCCTGGGCACGGGCTTCGCGGGCATGAGCGCCGCGGCGGTCATTAGTCCGATGCTGATCACCTTCCTGCACATGGACGCCTACGACGCGGTGGGCATCGCCCTCGCCAGCGATGTGCTGGCCAGCGCCATCAGCGCCTACACCTACGGCAAAAACAAAAATCTGGACGTGAAGAACGGCGTGACCATGATGGTCAGCGTGCTGGCGTTCACGCTGGTGGGCAGCTGGGTGGCCAGCCGCATGCCCAACAGCACCATGGGCAGCTTCTCCATGTTCATGACCCTGCTGCTGGGCGTGAAGTTCATCGTCAGGCCCGTGATGACCACCAAGGAGAGCATGCAGGCGGTGTCGGCGCGGAAGCGCTTCGTGCAGTCGGTCGTCTGCGGTGTGATCATCGGCTTCATCTGCGGCTTCGTGGGCGCGGGTGGCGGCATGATGATGCTGCTGATCCTCACCAGCGTGCTGGGCTACGAGCTCAAGACCGCCGTGGGCACCAGCGTGTTCA
>CAMBWJ010000295.1 GCA_945871545.1 uncultured Clostridia bacterium
AGTCGATGTGGGAACCCAGCAGGCCGCTGCGGCCGTCCAGCGTGACGGCGGCGTCCTTCATGTGGACGTGGTACACGCGGTCGATGAAGTCCTGCAGGAACAGGTGCGGCTTGATGCCCTGCCAGATCAGGTGGCTGGGGTCGAAGTTCAGGCCGAACTCGGGGCGATCCGCAAACTTCTCCAGCAGCTTCTTGGTGGAATAGTAGTCAAAGGCGATCTCGCTGGGATGCACCTCCAGCGCGAACACCACGCCGTGCTTCTTGAACTCGTCCAGGATGGGGCTCCACAGGCGCACGATCTCGTCGAAACCGTCCTCGACCATCTGCTCGGTGGTCTGCGGGAAGGAATAGAGATAGCGCCAGATCGGGGAGCCGGTGAAGCCGGTGATGATCTTCACGCCGAACTTCTCCGCCACGGCGGGGGCCTTCTTCATGGTCTCGATGCCCCAGTTGCGGATGGCCTCGGGCTGATCCGCCAGCGCTGCGGGCGCAAAGTTGTTCAGGCGCGGATCGGGCGCGTCGCCCACGCACTGGCCGATGATGTGGCAGGCCAGCGCCTTCATGATCAGGCCGTTCTTCTCCAGGTTCTCCTTGATCCAGGCCACGTAGGCGTCGTCGGTCAGGGCGCGGTCGATATCGATGCCGTTGCCCCAGCAGGCTACCTCCAGGCCGTCGTAGCCCATCTTCTTGGCGAGCACGCACAGCTCGTCAAACGGCAGATCCGCCCACTGGCAGGTGCAGAGCGTTACAGGTCTTCCCATTTTCTTCTACCTCCGTTATTGTTATCGGTCCATTCCAAAGTAAATCCAATTTTTTGCGCGTTCTGTGGGGTTTCTCCCCGCGCTGTTACTAAAAATAATACAACTTTTCACCATAAATGTCAACCCAGATTTAACCTCAAAATGCGCCGGTTCACAAAGCGGCGCATTCCCCGAAAACATTTCGCCGGAACGAATCCATTTCGGTTCGTTCCGGCGAAAATGGGCCTGTTTCACGCTCGTCCGCGGATTTCCTCCCTCCGGCAGCGCCGTCAGAGGTCAAGGAACGTCCTTTCCTCTCCGCAGAGCGTCTCGAAATCCTGGTTGAAGCCGTCGATGGCCGCATCCACGCAGGCGTTCTGCATAAAGCGCTCCCACACGTCCACGCTCACGGCCACGCCCGCAATTCCGGCCTTCGCGCACTCCACGACCTGCTGCACCGTCTTGATGCTGCCTGGGATGATCTGTGCACGGTACTCGGGATAGGCGTTGAGGATCGCCTGCATGTCCCGCGTGACCTTCATTCCGTCGCCGCCGAGGTTGTCGATCCTGCTGATGTAGGTCGCCATCGCCAGCGCGCCGACGTTCGCGGCCAGCAGGCCCTGGGCCACGCTGTAAATGCCCGTGGCGTTGCAGCGGATTCCCTCCGCGGAGAGGGCCTTGATCGCCTTGATTCCCTGGGGATTGGCGGGCAGCTTGACGAAGTAGTTCTCGCCGCAGGCTCCCAGGATCTCCAGCAGGCGATGAGCCTCCCGGATCATATCCTCCGCCTGCGTGGAAATCACCTGCGCCATCAGCATCTTCTCCGGCCCGATCATACTGCGGATCTCCTTCAGCACCTCCACCGGCGGTCGGCCGCCCCGCATCAGCACCGAGGGATTGCTCGTCACGCCGTCCACCGGATACAGGTCAATCAGCTCTTTCAGCTTTTCCACGCGCACGTCATCAATGTACAGCTTCATGATCGTTCCTCCAATTATCTGGGCACATCGCCCGGTCATCCTTTACCAGGGTAGATTATACCACAAACAGGCGGTATAGACAAGAATTGAAGCTCGGCCGCACAGCCCTCCCGGACACATGGCCCCGGATTGTTCATCCTTGCGTGGTGGATTGCAGTTTCATCGGGCTGCGATCGGGTGCAGAGTCGCAGCGCCGCTTCATGGCGCGCTTCCCCTCCTCCGCCACAGACCTCCGGGCGGCCCTTGCTTTTCCTGCCCCCCGATCCGTTCTCGTGGCGATCGCGTTCCTTCTTTCGTCGAGGTGCACCGGCTCCGTCCTCATAACCCCACCGCCCCTTCCGGTCGCTCCTCTCCGCTTCCATTGTAAAGTTACAATAAACTTTGAAAATCCCCTTGCTTTTTGATGTGAGATGTAGTATAATCAATCTCGCGTCAAGGGAAGACGACGTGCTGATGTAGCTCAGTCGGTAGAGCGCATCCTTGGTAAGGATGAGGTCGCCGGTTCGAATCCGGCCATCAGCTCCACAGATCAACCAGAAATGGTTGATCTTTTTTTGCGTTCCTGTACAAAAAATGCCCTTACTCCGCGCAAATGTATACTATACATTGCTAACCCAGCGTCCGGTCTGCTAAACTTCCTGCTAAACGCTGGAAATTTTGATGTCAGACGTTTCCGTGCGCATGGACTGCGCCGTTTAGCAGACTCTGCAGCAGCTGCTGAACCAATTCGGGGTTCTGCTGCAATTTTTGCAGGACGATGGACGGATCGTCGTCTGCTAAACGCTCGTTTTGCTGGCCTGGATAGAAGCTCGCCTCCACCATTTTTGCCAGCGCCCGCTTTTCCGAATCCAGAACCTCGTTGTAATTGCTCATGAGCACCTCGGGGGACTGGCCAGCATTGTCGGCGACGAGCTGGTAGTTGTTCTGCGTCAGCCGAACCTTGTGCATCTGTCCCGACTTCCGCAATCCCTGAAAGTCGATTCGTTCCGATTCGGGGATTCCCATCTCCTGCTGGCATTTGCGGAAGCCACGCACCAGATAGCAGGGGTCAAGCGGCGTGCCGTCCGGCTGGCAGATCAACAGGCCGTGATCGTGATACTCTTCGCGGAAGAAGTCCTTGCAGCGCTGGATGTCCTGAAGCCGCTCCGCGATCTCGTGAATCAGCGGAACCGTCAGGTACTGCTTTCTGTGGCTGCCCGCCGTCTTCGGGGACTTCAGGATCAGCGAGCTTTTGCTGCCCGCGACCTTCTTTGGAAAGACCTCGATCAGTTCTTCCTTTGGAAGCTCCCGAATCGAATCGTCCGATACGCGCTGAACCTGACGGGAAATCCAAAGACTCCCCTCCTTCAGATTGATCGTCTTCACGTCGATACCCGCGACCTCGCCTTCGCGCAGCGAGCAGACGAAGCCGAGATGAATGGCCAGATGAATCAGCCTGTCGTCCTTGATGGAATCCAGTATCTTTGAGACCTGCTCCGGCGACCATGCGCGGCGCTTCTGCGTCTTCTCCACCGGGGGCGTCGTTTCGGGAATCCTCTGGATGTATCCCCACTTCAGCGCCGTTGGAAAGCCTGCCGTCAGGACGACGTAGCACTTCTTGATGGAGGATGATGAAAGCGTCGGCGCACTTCCGGGCGCTTTGCCATAGCTCTTTGGCCCCTTGCAGGGCTTGCGGCTGAGTGCATCCAAAAAATCATCCACGTCCTCCGAAGTGATCTGGCTCATGATCCTGTCGCCAAAGTAATCCTCATCCTTTCATGGGCTGCGGATCAGAGAGCGTTGAACTGGCCGTTCAGCCAGTGATCGAAGGACTCTTTATGAACCCTGATGCAAC
>CAMBWJ010000296.1 GCA_945871545.1 uncultured Clostridia bacterium
AGGAGGTGTTGCAGACGTAGTTGCTGTTGGTGACGATGACGTACTGCTGGCGGGAGCGGCGCAGGTAGTCAAAGTTCGCGCGCAGCGCCTCAATGATGCCGGTGTACTCGCCGGCATTTTCACGGGTGAGGAACGGCGGCTGGATGAACAGGCCGTTGTTGCGGGTGTGCAGATCCCACTCCTTGCCGGAGCCCAGGTGATCCATCAGGGAATGATAGTTCTTCTGCACGATGACGCCCACGTTGCGAACGCCGGAGTTGACCAGGTTCGAGAGCGTGAAGTCGATGATGCGGTAGCGTCCAGCGACCGGAAGTGCGGCGACCGCGCGATTGGTGGTGAGCTCACGAAGGTTCAGATTGTCTTTGGAGGTGTAGACAATGCCCATTACATCGTTCATTTATTCGGCCTCCCTTCCGGAAATTACGCTGTTGTCGATCTGTTCGCCTGCGCGCACCGCGTAGTTCTCGGGCAGAACGGTGTCCTGACCCACGAGCGCGATGTCGCCCTCGGGCTCGCCGACGATGCAGCCCTTGCTGATGACGCAGTTTTCGGAGACGATGGCGCGACGAACCACAGCGCCGGCCTCGATGCGGGTGCCGGGCATGATGACGCTGTCCTCAACGGTCGCGCCCTCGGCAACCTCAACGCCTGCAAACAGCACGCTGCCCTCGACGGTACCGAACACCTCGCAGCCCTCGGCGATCATGCTGCGCTCCGCCTTGGCGTTCTCGCCGATGTAGTGCGGCGGCATGACGGGCGTGCGGGCGTAGATGCTCCAGCGGTCGTCGGTGAGATCGAACTCCGGCGGCACCTTCAGCAGATCCATGTTCGCCTCCCAGAGGCTGGCGATGGTTCCGACGTCCTTCCAGTAGTCGGTGAAGCGGTAGGCCAGCATCACGCGGCCGTCGCCCAGCATCTTCGGGATGATGTTCTTGCCGAAGTCGTTCTTGGAGTTGGGGTCGTTCTCATCGTCGATGAGGTACTGGCGCAGCATCTTCCAGGTGAAGATGTACACGCCCATGGAGGCCAGGTTGCTCTTGGGTACCTTCGGCTTCTCCTCGAATTCGATGATGTGATCCTGCTCGTCGATGTTCATGATGCCGAAGGACGAGGCGACCTCCATCGGCACGGGGCGCACGGCGATGGTCACGTCCGCGCCGCCGTTGATGTGGGCCTCGAGCATCTTGTTGTAGTCCATCTTGTAGATGTGGTCGCCGGAGAGGATGAGCACGTACTCCGGATCATACTGCTCGATGAAGCTGATGTTCTGATAGATTGCGTTGGCCGTGCCGCGATACCACTCGCCGCTCTTGGCCTTCATGTAGGGCGGCAGAACGAACACGCCGCCGCTGGAGAGGTCCAGGTCCCACGGTGCGCCGTTGCCGATGTAGCGGTTCAGCTCAAGGGGCTGATACTGCGTCAGAACGCCGACGGTGTCGATATGCGAATTTGCGCAGTTGGAGAGGGGAAAGTCGATGATGCGGAACTTTCCACCAAAGGGAACGGCGGGTTTGGCCATGACCTTGGTCAACAGGCCGAGACGGCTGCCCTGGCCTCCGGCCAGCAGCATGGCGATGCATTTCTTTTTGATCACACTATCCCTGCTTTCAGTTCTTATTTAAGGATTTCCCTCGGAAAGCATACGCTTGCCTATATTATACAATAAGTTTAAAGAAATTACCAGATGTAAACATAAAATTCAGCAATTATTTTCCTTGCAAATTCGATATGTTTCGCGCACAACCATAAATTCTTCGTTTGCTGGAATAACATAGGCCGCGATTTTTGACGAATCCTGCGTTACGCACCGTTCGCCGGAGCCGCACTCGTTGGCCTCCCCGTCAATCTCCACGCCCAGGTGGGCCATGCCCTCCAGCACCATGCGCCGCAGCCGCACGCAGTTTTCGCCGATGCCGCCGGTGAAGGCCACCGCGTCCAGGCCACCGATTTCCATCGAATACGCGCCGATGTAGCGCAGGATGTGGGTCGAGAGCACCTTGAGCGCAAGCTCCGCGCGCTCACTACCGCTTTCGATGGCCACTTCGATGTCGCGCATGTCGCCGCTGGTACCGGAGATGCCCTTCAGGCCGCCGTTCTTGCCCAGGCCCTCGTAGATCTCGTCGATGCTCAGGCCCTGGGCGAGCAGGAAGGGCACGATGTACACGTCCACGTCGCCGGTGCGGCTGGCGTGGGGGATGCCCATCTGCAGGGAGAAGCCGAAGCTGTTGTCCATGCTCTTGCCATCCATGATGGCGCAGAGCGACGCGCTGCCGCCCAGATGGCAGGAGACGATGCGCCGATGCCGCTTGCCCAGGCGCTCCGCGATGTAGCCGTGGGACGCGCCGTGGTAGCCCATGCGCAGGATGCCGTACTTCTCCGTCCACTCGTAAGGGATAGGGAACACCCTTCGCTCCATGGGAATGGTCTGGTGGAAGGCCGTCTCGAACACGCCCACCTGCCTGACTTCAGGAAGCAGGCGCTGGAACACCGAGATCGCCTCCAGATACGGCCCGTTGTGGGCGGGTGCGACGGTGTAGAAGGCGCGCATGCCCTCCAGCACCTCCTCCGTCAGGAAGTGCACGCCGTAGTGGTCCTTGGAGAGCACGGTCTTGTAGCCCACGGCCGAGATCTCCTCCAGGCTGGCAAGCACGCCCAGCCCGCCGCCCGTCAGTGCGTCCAGGAACAGCTGGATTCCGGCGGTGTAGTCCGGCACTGAAAGGTTTTCCCGGTGAATTTTTCCGGCGGGAGAGGAATAGGAGAAGATCGCATTCTCCGAACCCACGCGCTCCACGCGTCCCTCCGCCAGAACCACGTATTCCGGCATCTCCCAGAGCTTGAACTTCAGGGATGTGCTGCCGGCGTTGCAAATCAGTATCTTCATGGAACCTCCCGAAAAGATTTTTGTTGCACGTATGTATCCGCATTTAACATCTCAATCTTATCGGTTACGCCCCGATTTGTCAATATCCATTTTGGATTTGACGCAGCTTTGACGTCTGAAACATATATAATAAGAAGGGATGCCCCGGTGAAATTTGGAAAACGTTTTTTCATAGATCGGCCCGGAATGATTGACAGAAGGAAGGGCCTGTGCTATGATACAGATATGGATACGAATTTGGAACAGGTCACCGGCCTGGTATTTGATATTGAAGAGTTTGCGGTGTTCGACGGCCCGGGAATCCGCTGCGCGGTGTTCGTGAAGGGCTGTCCGCTGCACTGCATGTGGTGTCACAACCCGGAGGGCCTTGCGCCCCATCCGCAGCGGGTGGTGACGCTGTCGCTGTGTGAGCACTGCGGCGCTTGCAGGGAGGTCTGTCCGTCCAAGGAGCGCTGCATCGGCTGCGGGCGCTGCGTCTCTGTGTGCCCGAAGGGTGCGATCCGCATCGCGGGCACGCGCATGACTGCGGGTGAGGTCGCCGCAAAGATTCGCAGGCAGGCGAAGGTGCTGAACATGAACGGCGGCGGCGTGACCTTCTCCGGTGGCGAGGTGCTGATGCAGGCGGACTTCGTGGTTGCCGTGC
>CAMBWJ010000297.1 GCA_945871545.1 uncultured Clostridia bacterium
GCGGCACCGGCGCGCTGCTGTGGGCCAAACAGATCATCGAGCGGCTGGGCGTCTTCCGGGCCGATACGCTGGAAGCATGGCATGCGTATTTCAGCACCGGCGAGGCAAGGCACTTCTTTGAGCTCATGCAATCGGTGCCAGAGAGCGATGCACAGTAAATCAGGAATTGCGCGGGTTCGCCCCGGTCACACCGCTTCTATGGCTGTGTGCCGGGGTCTTTTCATTTTCATATACGCCGCGCTTTCCCCCTTGAATAATTCCTGATTTCCGCTATGATAGAGATAAGAAAACTTCTGCCCCGGAGGTGCTCCCCATGACGAATCATCCTGCCGAACTCGGCAAAGCCGCCCGCCTGCAAATCATTCGCTCTGCCATGCTCGGCCATGCGATTGCCGACGCGATAGGCGTGCCCGTCGAGTTTTCGGATCGCAGTCAGCGCAGGCGCGACCCGGTCACCGGATACCGCGGTTATGGCGCACACGATGTGCCGGCGGGCACCTGGTCGGACGATACCAGCATGGCCTTGGCGACGCTCGACAGTCTGGCGCATGGCCTTGACTATACAGACATGATGGAGCGCTTCTGCGACTGGAAGCTCCACGCCGCCTACACGGCGACGGGCGTGGTGTTTGACATGGGCATCACCACGAGCAAGGCGCTGTCGCAGTACAAGAAGGGCGTGCCCGCGCTTTCCTGCGGTCTGGGTGACGAGTACGACAACGGCAACGGCTCGCTGATGCGGATCATACCCGCGGCGCTGTACTGTACATACGCTGCTGCCGATCTGCCTTTGGACGAGCAGCTCGCGATCATCCACGACGTTTCTGCGCTGACGCACAGCCATCCCCGCTCGCAGATGGGCTGCGGCATCTACGCGCTGATCCTGATGGAGCTGTGCGATGGAAGGGGCATCGCGGGCATTCAGGCAGGCATCGACAGGGCGAAGCGGTATTATGAGGCGAACCCGGTGTTCTCCAAGGAGCTGGGCAGCTATGCGCGAATTCTCAGCTGCGCCTCTATTTCGGATTTCGCCCGGACGCCGGAGGACGAAATCAAAAGCGGCGGCTATGTGGTTTCCACGCTGGAAGCCGCGCTGTGGTGCGTGCTGAATACGGACAATTACCACGACTGCGTGCTGAGAGCCGTCAATCTGGGCGACGACACCGACACCGTTGCAGCGGTGGCGGGCGGTCTGGCGGGCTGTCTGTACGGTATGGAGGGGATTCCGGGCGGCTGGCTTGCCGGTCTGCGAAAGGCAGAGGACATCGAAGCGCTGTGCAGGGCGTTTGTGGATTCGCTGAATACCGCGCATGAAGCGCCGGATGAATGGCCGAAGGACGAAGAACCGCTCGGCACGGCGGATGGACTGGACGGCATGGAGACGCTGCCTGCGGAGTATCTGAACTTCATGCTGGATTTTCCCATTACGGCAAAGGACATGGAGAGGTTCCGCAGCGGTCACGCAGATGCTGACTCAGACTTCCGATGGCGGGTTGGTTCGGAGGGAGAGCTGTACGTTTTCCGTGGGCTTCGCTGCTTCTATCGCCTGCGCATCAACCCCGAAACAGACCGTCATCGTGCATACTTCTATATCCATGATGGGCTTGAAAATCTCGGAGATGCGCTCAGGAACATGCCTCCGCGTGAAACGCTGATTCAGCTTCTGACCCAATGGACGGGGCACGAGGACGTGCTGAAAGCCGTCGATCTGCACTGCCACATCGTTCCGGGCGTCGATGACGGCGCGGGAGACGTGGCGATGGCGCTGCAGATGCTTCACATGGAAGCCGACCAGGGCGTCCGGCACATCGCCTGCACGTCGCACAGCTTTGATGGGCGTCACGATGGATACAGGCAGAGCCTCAAGCTGCTTCAGCAGGAATGGGCAAAGCAGGAACGCGGACTCACGCTGTATCCCGGATGCGAAATCTACTGTCCGGCAGAAACGCCCGAATTGGTTCTTCACAACGTGCAGAGCAAGGAATACGCGCTGCTCGGCAATTCCGGCTACATGTTGCTGGAGTTTGACCCGGTCAGCGAAAGCCGGTATATTCTGGGTTTCGTCCGGAGAATTCTGGATCTGGCTGCCGCTTCGGATGCCAAAGCGAAGCACGTTGTTCTTGCGCATGTGGAGAGATACGAGAGTCTTGCGGATGACGAAGCGGCGCTGAATACACTGCTTGCGTGGGGCTGCCGCATCCAGATCAACGCGTTCAGTCTCGCGGAAGAATTGAATCCTTCAATCAAGGCCTTCGCGCGCAGGCTGCTTGCTGAGAGGAAGGTTTCCTTCCTCGGTTCGGACGCGCACCGCACGGATCATCGTCCGCCGTGCGTGAAGAACGGCATCCGATATGTATACGACCACTGCGACGTCGATTACGCCAACGCGGTCTGCTACGAAAACGCGAAGCAGCTGCTCACCGGCGCGTTGGACTGAGAAAGGAGCGTTCATCATGGCGAAGCTCAAGGGGTTTGATTACAAGAAGGCCGAAGCCGATCTGGACGGCCTCGGCGCGCGTCACCCGAATGAAATCTACTCGTACCATTCCGAGAAGGCCGTCCGCGGCTACATGAAGGAGCACGGGCTGAACCCCGACAAATACTACAAGCCGGACGGGAAGAACGCCTCGTCCGGCTCAAAGGATAACGACAACGGCGGCTGCTATCTCACGACCGCCTGCGTTGCGGCGCGGGGACTGCCGGATACCTGCGCCGAGCTTCAGATGCTGCGCGCCTTCCGCGACGGTGTTCTGGCCCGCCGACCCGGCGGACGGGAGGAGATTGCGCGGTACTACCAGATCGCGCCGGGCATTGTGGCGGCGATCAATCAGCGGGAGGACGCTGCGCAGATCTGGAACCGCGTGTATGAGGAGCTGGTGGAGCCGTGCGTGCAGATGATTCATGAGGGGAAGGATGAGGAGGCGTACCGGCTATATAGGGCGTATACAATGGATCTGGGCGAGGAATACGTATGAACAGGTTTTCAAAAAAATATTGGCTCTTGATGATTTCGGATGTCTGACGGAGCCAATGCCGGAAAATGCCGCAAGGTACAGTTTCAAGGAAATCCGTGAGTATTTGGAGAAGAACGGGAAAGAAATGTCAGAAATGATGTATGAAGAATTTGAGATGTTCAGAACAGATACCGGACGGAAGAGATGTATACAATAGGCGGGTTTCAATAGTCGCAAGCAATGCAAGCGTTGTACTTTTTGCATCCTGCTTGTTGGTGGCCCGGCCCCCAATCCCCTGTAATGCAGAGCAGGCTCTGCGATTATTGAGCTTATCTGCGGGAAAACGAAACAAACAGAGAACTCTCCGACGCGAACATTCCGCAATTCTGTCTCCGGACGGTGACAGCCCAAACAGCATCCGCTATGGCATGATGATTTCGATTGTGCTATAATGGGATGCAGAACTGGGGAATGCATTCACATCATTCACGGAATTGCGGATGAGGAGGAGCACTCATGGCCATCAACGACATGATGGTCATGCTGCTCAGGAACAAGCCCGTGGGTAA
>CAMBWJ010000298.1 GCA_945871545.1 uncultured Clostridia bacterium
ACAGGCAGCCCGGGCCGAACTGGGAGAAGTCCACCGTCTCCGTGCCCGCATAGGGGCCGAAGGCGCTCATCTTCAGCTCAATTGGACGCATTCCGGCGCACCTCCGCTTCCTCGATGATCTCCCGCAGCAGCTTCATCTGCGCGGTGTTGGGCAACTGCCCGTTATTCTGCACCTCAAAAAAGTGCACGAAATGCTCCAGTGGGTTCCTCTCCTCAACGCGCTCCAGCGGCGCAGAGACCTTGCCGCCCGTGCGACTGTTCTCCATGCGGCGCTGCACCAGATTGGGATAGCTCATCAGCAGCGACCCCACGGGATCCAGCGGCGGCAGCTCGTCGGTGAGGGTCACGAACACGTAGTCCATGCACACGCTTTGCTCTGCCGTCAGCTCCGCAAGCGTTCCCCGCAGTGCGCGCACGTCCCGCAGCGGATGGTAGGGCAGCCGCTCCACCTCCAGAGCAGCGCCGTCCTCCCCCTTCGCGCCCAGATGTACCTTCAGCGCGGCCTTGCGCTGCTTCTCCTCGGAGAGCGAGTACTTCAGCGGCGAACCCGCATAGCGCACGCGCTCGCCCCGCACCCGCTGAGGCGCGTGCAGGTGTCCCAGCGCCACGTAATCGAAGCTGTCAAAGACCTCCGCAGGCACCGCATCCACGCCGCCCACCATGCGCTCCTCGGAATCGGTCAACTCCGGCGCGCCCGCACCCAGCACGAACTGGTGCGCCACCAGCACGTTGCGCGCGGACGGATCGACGTGCATCTCCTCCACCGCCACCCGCACCGCGTCCGCATAGCTGCGAATCTCCGCCGCGCGCTCCGGGAAGGCTCTGCGCACCTGCAGCGGGCGCACGAAGGGCAGCAGGTACAGGTGCACCTCGCCGAATTCGTCCCGCAGAACGTGGCGCGCGGGCGCTGCATTGAACGCGGGCGAGACGAAGATCGACGCACCCGACAGGATGCTCTCGCAGTAGGCCACCTGCTCCGGGGAGTCGTGGTTGCCGCTGACGATGAAGCAGGGCTTGCCCAGCTTCGCAAGCGCCGTCAGAAAGCTTCCGGTCAGCTCCACCGCCTCTCCCGAGGGCTGGGACTTGTCGTAGATATCCCCGGCAACCAGCAGCGCGTCAATCTCCGGCGCGGCGGCCATCTCCAGGATCTCCGCGAGGATGTGCCGCTGATCGTCCATGAGCGATTTGCCGCAGAGCTTCTTCCCGATGTGCAGGTCCGATACGTGCAGAAAATTCATGTTCTCCTCCATCGCCCGCAGAATTTCTCCGGCGGACAGGCGACAAATTTCTACTTTCATTTCTCGCTTCGGGTGTGGATTTCCTGCCTGTCCGGCAGAAAAAACGGACGCACGCAGCGTCCGTTCCCCAATACATATTTTATTCTTCGCGCCGGAAGGCCGCCGCGATCAGATCCACACAGCCCTCGATGCCCAGCATGCCGCTGTCCAGCGCCAGATGATAGTTCTGGGCCACGCCCCACTCCTGTCCGGTGAAGTGGCGGTAGTTGACCCTGCGGCGGACGTCCTTGTCATCCAGGCGCTTCTGGGGCGCGACGTCGCTCTCGCCGTAGAGCTTCACGATGCGCTCGGCGCGCTTGTCCTTCGGCGCGTGGATGAACACGTTCAGGCAATCCTCGCGGTCCCGCAGGATGTAATCCGCGCACCTGCCCACGATGACGCATTCCTCCTTCTCCGCAATGTCCAGGATGATGTCCCGCTGCATGCACCACAGGAAGTCCGCCGGCGTCATGCCCTTCATCACATCCGGATGGCTCTGCGCCCCGAACATATATGCAAAGATGCTCTTGCTCTGGGCGTACTCACCGTGCTCTTCGATGTACTTGGGATCGAAGCCCGTCTCCAGCGAGATGCGCTTGACCAGCTCCTTGTCGTAATACTTCAGATTCAGGCGCTCCGCCAGCATTTTTCCGATAGTTCTTCCGCCGCTGCCGAACTCGCGGCTGACGGTGATGATGCGCTTTTTCATTTGTGTCCGCCTCCTGTTTCTGCCCTTGAAAAACCGCTTACAGACGGCATATGCCGCACTGTTAATTTTATATTACATCTATTCCTTTAAAAATTCAACCCCCTGCGACGAAAAAGAGCACAATTTTCATCTTTTTTGTCCAATACTATCCAGCAGGCTATCTTTTTTCCAGTGCAATGTGTTATAATGGGATGGAGGAAGATTCCTTCCCCAATACGATCTGTTCAGGAGAAAAACCAACGCATGCGTCTCGCACTCTGCATCCTCTACATCCCCGTCATCGGCCTTCTGTCCCAGTTCATCGGCGTAAGGCTGCCCCGCAGCTGGTTCCACCCGGAGAGGTTTCCCTACGCCGCCTGGAAGTGGGAGAAGCAGGGCAAGATTTACAACAAAACCTACGTCTACAAGTGGAAGGACGCCCTTCCCGACATGAGCAGGATCTCCCGGCGGATGATGCGCAAGAGCATCACGCCCAGGCAGTTCACGCCGGAGCACGTGGAGCGCCTGGTAGTGGAGACCTGCGTGGCGGAGATGGTGCATCTGATCCTGATGCTGCTGTCCCCGGTGATCTACTGGATCAACCGCACCTGCCTGGGCGCGGTCATCGCCATCGCCTACGCCCTGAGCCACGTCCCCTTTATCATCATTCAGCGCTACAACCGGCCCACGCTGGTCACGCTTGCAAAGCGACTGAAGGAACGGGAGGAAAGAATCAAACATGCGCATCCTGATCCTGTCCGGTAACACGGGCGAGGGCCACAATTCCGCCGCACGGGCGATGCAGGAATATTTCTGCGCCCGGGGCTGCGCGTGCCGCATACTGGACGGGCTGATGTTCCTGTCCCGACCCAAGAATGAGTTCATTTGCAAGAGCCACGTGTTTCTGTACCGGAAGCTGCCCCTGGTCTACGGCATGGGCTACCGGCTGGAGGAATATCAGGCCCAGCACCAGCCCTATCAGAAGAAGCTGAACGCCAGGGCCGCGCGCATGACCCGGCGCAGCCTGCCCCGCCGCAAGCGGGACTTGCAGACCTATCTGGAGGACGGCGGCTTCGACGCGGTGATCTGCGTGCACGTGTTCGCCGCGAAGCTGATGAGCGAGTTGCGCCGCAGCGGCGCGGTGCACATCCCCTGCTTCTTCCTCGCCACGGACTACACCTGCAGCCCCGGCGTGAACCAGCTGGACATGGACGCCTGGCTGATTCCCCATCCGGCGCTGATCCCCGAATTCGAGAGCTACGGCATCCCCCGGGAGAAGCTCATTCCCACGGGCATTCCAGTGGGAACAGCCTTTTACACCCGGAGGACAGGCCCATCGCCGTGCTCAGCTGCGGCAGCATGGGCGCGGCCTCCATGGGACGGAAAGTGCTTGCGCTGGTGGAGGCGCTGCCGAAGGACGCGCTGCTGGTGGCCATCTGCGGCAACAACCGCACGCTGGAGCGCAACCTGCGCGCACTGATCCACACGCCCCGCCTGCAGGTGCTGGGCTTCACCGACCGCATGAGCGACTACATGGACGCGGCCGACCTGTTCATC
>CAMBWJ010000299.1 GCA_945871545.1 uncultured Clostridia bacterium
TGCTGGAGCTCTTGCAGCACAAGCGCTTCGGCGAGTACGCGCTGCCGGAGGGCTGGGTGATCGTGTGCGCGGGCAATCCGGAGAAGTACAACCGATCTGCCCACGCCTTCGACCCGGTGACGCTGGACCGGCTGCGGGTGCTTCAGATCGAGCCGGATCTCGACGCGTGGCAGGCGTATGCGGCGCAGCGGCAGGTGCATCCCTCGGTGCGGGGCTACCTGCGGCTGAGGCCGGAGGACTTCTTCCGGGCCGAGGGCGAGCGCATCGTCACCGCGCGCAGCTGGATGAACCTGTCGGACATGATGCTGGCGCTGGAGCGAAGCGGCGGCGCGGCGGATGCGCTGCTGTTCGGCCAGTACCTTCAGTGCGCTGCGGTCGCGGAGTGCTTTGCGCTCTACCACGCGCTGTGCCGGGGCGTGGCTGCGGGCTTCTCGCTGGACGCCGTGCTGCAAGGACGGGACGAGGCTGCCGAGGCGTATTTCGCACAGGCGGGCTTTGACGAGGCGCTGTGCGCGGCGATGCTGCTCAGCGACGCATTGAACGCCCGGATTCGCGCTGCGGAGGAAACGCGCGAGCGTGCACAGCGGCTGCGGTATTTCGCCGAGGGCGCAATCCGGGAGCAGGGGAGCGGAACGATCATGGATGCTGCACGGGAGAACCTTAACCGCATGGAGAAGGCGCTTGCGGTGCGCAGGTCGGTCAATGCCATCTCCTCCGACGAGGAGGCCCGAGAGCGGGCGCTGCACAGCGAAATCCGCGCATGCATCGCCGCGCTCTACGGTGCGCAGGATGCCGCCTCAATGCTGATGGAGCAGGTCTGTCTTGCGGAGAAGGATGCAATGAACAAGCGCGGGGCACTCGTTCGGGAGCTTTCGCATGCGCTGGACTTTGCGCAGCGGGCCTTCGCGGACGTGCACGTGCGGGTGATCTTCCTGTCTGAGCTGGAGCGCAGTGAGGTTACCCTGCGCTTCCTCAAGGCGAACCTGCCCGAACCATTGGAGGCGCTGCGCTCCGGCGCGGATCCCGACCGCCGTGCGAAGGCGCTGCGGCAGGCGCTTGCGGGGGAGAATCTGACAAAATTAACATGAGAGCGCGGTTGACAGGGGCCGGATGGGATGGTATGATAGAGCTACCTTCAATGAGGGAGTAGTCAGCAGAGCGATCTGTGACAAGTCAACATGCATGGCCGCGACGCGGTCTGGCTTGGATTAAATGACCAGACTCATGGATAGGATAGACCTATCCGTGAGTCTTTTTTTTCTATCTTCTCACGGATGCACAGAAAGGGAGGATTTTGATGAAACTCTATTGCGAGGACGTGGAACGGGCGTTGGAGGAGGCCCGCAGCAGCCGCGATGGCCTTACTTCTGCGGAGGCGCAGCAGCGGCTTGCGGCCAACGGCAAGAACAAGCTCGCCGAGGCGAAGAAGGATTCCCTCATCAAGCGCTTCTTCATGCAGATGGCGGATCCGATGATCCTGATTCTGCTGGCGGCGGCGCTGGTCAGCGGCGTGCTGGCGGTGGTGGAGGGCGAGAGCTTCGCCGATGTGATCATCATCCTGGCCGTGGTGCTGATCAACGCCGTGCTGGGCGTGTATCAGGAGAACAAGGCCGAGCGCGCCATCGAGGCGCTGCAGGAGATGTCTGCGGCGACCTCCAAGGTGCTGCGCGACGGCAAGGTGCAGATCGTGCGCAGCGAGGAGCTGGTGGTGGGCGACGTGGTGCTGCTGGAGGCGGGCGACGCGGTGCCCGCCGACGGACGGCTGATCGAGTGCGCCAGCCTGCAGATTGAAGAATCGGCACTCACGGGCGAATCGGTGCCGGTGACGAAGCTCATCGACGCCATCAACCTGGCCCCGGAGGCAAAGGACGTGCCGCTGGGCGACCGCAAGAACATGGTCTACATGGGTTCCAGCGTGGCATACGGCCGCGGCGTGGCGGTGGTCACGGCCACCGGCATGGACAGCGAGATGGGCAAGATTGCCGACGCGCTGGCGAAGGCGGAGGACGGTCAGACCCCGCTGCAGCGCAAGCTGAGCCAGCTCTCCCGGGTGCTGACCTGGCTGGTGCTGGGCATCTGCGTGGTGATCTTCGGCGTGCAGCTGCTGCGCGCGGGCGGCTTTACGCTGGATGCGATGGTGAATTCCTTCATGGTTGCCGTGTCGCTGGCGGTGGCTGCGATTCCCGAGGGCCTTGCGGCGGTGGTCACGGTGGTGCTGTCCATCGGCGTGACCAACATGTCCAAGCGCAACGCCATCATCCGCCGCCTGACCGCCGTGGAGACCCTGGGCTGCGCGCAGATCATCTGCTCCGACAAGACCGGCACGCTGACCCAGAATAAGATGACCGTGGTGGAGTACTACGGCTCCGACGAGCAGCTTCTGGCCAGGGCCATGGCGCTGTGCAGCGACGCGGAGATGAGCGAGGACGGCGAGGTCACCGGCGAGCCCACCGAGGCCGCGCTGGTCGCCTGGGCGGGCAAGCTGAACCTGCCCAAGCCGGGGCTCAAGGAGGCGCTGCCCCGCTGCGGCGAGGCCCCCTTCGATTCCGGGCGCAAGATGATGTCAACGGTGCATAAAACGGGCAATGCTTTCATTCAGTTCACCAAGGGTGCGCCGGACATGGTGCTGGACCGCTGCTCCTGCATGCTGAAGAACGGCGAGGTTGTGCCCATGACCCAGGCGGACCGGGATGCGATCCTCGCCGCCAACAAGGGCATGGCGGACCGCGCGCTGCGCGTGCTGGCCTGCGCCCAGCGGACGTGGGATGAAATGCCTGCATCCCTGGAGCCCGGCGATCTGGAGCGTGAGCTGTGCTTCATTGGCCTCACCGGCATGATCGACCCCGTGCGCCCGGAGGTCAAGGTCGCGATTCAGGAGTGCCGCAGCGCAGGCATCCGGCCCATCATGATCACCGGCGACCACGTGGACACCGCCGTGGCCATCGCGAAGGAGCTGGGGATCCTTACGGACGGCATGAAGGCCATCACCGGCGCGCAGCTGGACGAGATGGACGACGAGGCCTTCGGCAGGGCGTTCCGCGACATCTCCGTCTACGCCCGGGTGCAGCCCGAGCACAAGACGCGTATCGTAAACGCCTGGCGCGGCGCGGGCTATGTGACCGCCATGACCGGCGACGGCGTGAACGACGCGCCCTCCATCAAGTCCGCGGACATCGGCGTGGGCATGGGCATCACCGGCACCGACGTCACCAAGAACGTGGCGGACATGGTGCTGGCGGACGACAACTTCGCCACCATCGTCGGCGCGGTGGAGGAGGGTCGCCGCATCTACGACAACATCCGCAAGGCCATCCAGTTCCTGCTGGGCTCCAACATGAGCGAGGTCATCGCCATCTTCGTTGCGACGCTGATGGGCTTCACGGTGCTCAAGCCGGTGCACCTGCTGTGGATCAATCTGATCACCGACTGCTTCCCGGCGCTGGCGCTGGGCATGGAGAAGGCGGAAAAGGACGTGATGCAGCGCAAGCCCCGCTCCTCGAAGGAGGGCGTGTTCGCCGGCG
>CAMBWJ010000300.1 GCA_945871545.1 uncultured Clostridia bacterium
AGTTCTTCGGCTCCTCCCAGCTGTCCCAGTTCATGGACCAGCCCAACCCGCTGGCTGAGCTGACCCACAAGCGCCGTCTGTCCGCGCTGGGCCCGGGCGGTCTGAACCGCGACCGCGCGTCCTTCGCCGTCCGAGACGTGCACTACTCCCATTACAGCCGCATCTGCCCCATCGAGACCCCTGAAGGTCCGAACATCGGTCTGATCGGCTCGCTGGCGACCTACGCCCGCATCAACGAGTACGGCTTCATTGAGGCTCCCTACCGCAAGGTGGACAAGGCCACCGGCGTGGTCACCAACCAGATCGACTACATGACCGCCGACGAGGAGGACAAGTACATCATCGCCCAGGCCACCGAGCCGCTGGACGAGGAGAGCCGCTTCGTCAACGACCGCGTCACCGTGCGCCGCCGCGAGGAGACCATTGAGGTGGAGAAGGGCGAGGTCGACTATGTGGACGTCTCTCCGCGCCAGCTGATCTCCGTCGCCACCGGCATGATTCCCTTCCTGGAGAACGACGACGCGAACCGCGCGCTGATGGGCTCCAACATGCAGCGCCAGGCCGTGCCGCTGCTGGTTCCGGAAGCGCCGCTGGTGGGCACCGGCATCGAGTACAAGGCCGCCTGCGACTCCGGCGTGGTGCTGCTGGCCCGCGAGGCCGGTCTGGTCACCCGCGTGACTGCCGACGAGATCGTCATTCGCGACGACGAGGGCGTGGAGCATCTCTACCGCCTGTCCAAGTTCGCCCGCTCCAACCAGGGCACCTGCATCAACCAGCATCCCATCGTCGTCGAGGGCGAGCGCGTCGAGAAGCGCCAGCCCATCGCCGACGGCCCCTCCACCGATCACGGCGAGATTTCGCTGGGCCGCAACGCGCTGATCGGCTTCATGACCTGGGAGGGCTACAACTACGAGGACGCCGTTCTGCTGTCTGAGCGCCTCGTGAAGGAAGATATGTACACCTCGATCCACATCGAGGAATATGAGTCCGAGGCCCGCGACACCAAGCTGGGACCGGAGGAGATCACCCGCGATATCCCCGGCGTGGGCGAGGACGCGCTGCGCGATCTGGACGAGCACGGCATCATCCGCATCGGCGCGGAGGTGCGTGCCAACGACATTCTGGTCGGCAAGGTCACCCCGAAGGGCGAGACCGAGCTGACCGCCGAGGAGCGCCTGCTGCGCGCCATCTTCGGCGATAAGGCGCGCGAGGTGCGCGACACCTCCCTTCGCGTGCCCCACGGCGAATTCGGCATCATCGTGGATGTGAAGATCTTCACCCGCGAGAACCGCGACGAGCTCAGCCCGGGCGTGAACCAGATGGTGCGCGTCTACATCGCCCAGAAGAGAAAGATTCAGGTGGGCGACAAGATGGCCGGCCGTCACGGCAACAAGGGCGTTGTGTCCCGCGTGCTGCCGGAGGAGGATATGCCCTTCCTGGCGGACGGCACGCCGCTGGACATCGTGCTGAACCCCCTGGGCGTTCCGTCCCGTATGAACATCGGTCAGGTGCTGGAGGTGCATCTGGGCCTGGCGGCAAAGGCGCTGGGCTGGCACGTCGCCACGCCGGTCTTTGACGGCGCCCGCGAGGAGGACATCGCCGATATGCTCGACCGTGCGGCGCAGAAGGAGGATGGACCCCTCTACGACGAGAAGGGCCGCCCGACGATCCAGTTCTCCAAGATCGGCATCAACCGCACCGGCAAGCTGTGGGTGTACGACGGCCGCACCGGCGACCGCTTCGACAACCCCGTCACCGTCGGCTACATGTACTATCTGAAGCTGCATCACCTGGTTGACGACAAGATCCACGCCCGCTCCACCGGCCCGTACAGCCTGGTCACCCAGCAGCCTCTGGGCGGCAAGGCCCAGTTCGGCGGCCAGCGCTTCGGCGAGATGGAAGTCTGGGCGCTGGAGGCCTACGGCGCAAGCCACGTGCTCCAGGAGATCCTGACCGTCAAGTCGGACGATACCATCGGCCGCGTCAAGACCTACGAGGCCATCGTGAAGGGCGAAAACATCCCCGAGCCGGGCGTGCCGGAGTCCTTCAAGGTGCTCATCAAGGAGCTGCAGTCCATCGCCCTGGACATCAAGGTGCTGGACAAGGACAAGAACGAAATCGAGATTCGCGAGCTGGATGACGATATCTACGCCACCGAGAGCGAATTCAAGGACGAGCTCGTGCCGCAGGCGACCCCCGAGGCCCTCGCCGAGGAGGAGGCCGCAGCCGAGGACTTCGACTTCGACGACCTCGAGCTGGACGACGATCTGTCCCTGGACGACGATTTCTAAGAGACGCACACTGCTTTCAGGTGAGGAATTCACCGTGTCTTGATATAGAAGGGAGAGAGCTCCTTGTTTGAATTGACAAATCTGGATTCCATTCAAATTGGTCTGGCTTCGCCGGAGAAGATCCGCCAGTGGTCTCACGGCGAAGTGACCAAGGCGGAAACCATCAACTATCGCACCCTGAAGCCGGAGCGCGACGGTCTGTTCTGCGAGCGCATCTTCGGGCCCACCAAGGACTGGGAGTGCAACTGCGGCAAGTACAAGCGCACCCGCTTCAAGGGCGTGGTCTGCGACAAGTGCGGCGTGGAGGTCACCAAGGCCAAGGTGCGCCGCGAGCGCATGGGCCACATCGAGCTGGCCGCCCCCGTGTCCCACATCTGGTACTTCAAGGGCATTCCGTCCCGCATGGGCACACTTCTGAACATCAGCCCCCGCGCGCTTGAGCAGGTGCTGTACTTCGCAAGCTACATCGTGCTGGATCCCGGCGACAAGTCCGTCACCGGCCTTCAGCTGCACCAGCTGCTGACCGAGAGCGAGTATCAGAGCAAGAAGCAGCAGGCCGAGGAGAAGGGCTTCGAGTTCCGCGTCGGCATCGGCGCAGAGGCCGTGCGCGAGATGCTGCTGGCCCTGGACATCGATCAGATGAGCCAGGAGCTGCGCGCTGAGCTGGACGAGCTGTCCGCCAAGGAGACCAAGCGCGACAGCGAGGGCCAGAAGCGCCAGCGCATCATCAAGCGCCTGGAGGTTGTGGAGGCCTTCCGCCAGAGCGGCAACAAGCCCGAGTGGATGATCCTGGACGTGGTGCCGGTCATCCCGCCGGAGCTGCGCCCCATGGTGCAGCTGGACGGCGGCCGCTTCGCCACCTCCGACCTGAACGATCTCTACCGCCGCGTCATCAACCGCAACAACCGCCTCAAGCGCATGCTGGAGATGGGCGCGCCGGACATCATCGTGCGCAATGAGAAGCGCATGCTGCAGGAGGCCGTGGACGCGCTGATCGACAACGGCCGCCGCGGACGCCCCGTCACCGGCGCGGGCGGACGCCAGCTCAAGTCCCTGTCCGATCTGCTGCGCGGCAAGCAGGGCCGCTTCCGTCAGAACCTGCTGGGCAAGCGCGTGGACTACTCCGGCCGTTCCGTTATCGTGGTCGGCCCGAGCCTGAAGCTGTATCAGTGCGGCCTGCCCAAGGAGATGGCGCTGGAGCTGTTCAAGCCCTTCGTCATCGAGCGCCT
>CAMBWJ010000301.1 GCA_945871545.1 uncultured Clostridia bacterium
GCCGTCGATGTTTTCCTGCGCGGCGATGTACTCGGCTGCGGCAACCGCGTCGGCCACGGCGCTTGCGTAGGTGTAGCCGGTGTAGTCGGCGGTGGAATCACCGTTGCCCATGAAGTCGATGCGGATGGTGGCGACGCCGTACTTCTCGGCGAGCACGGGCGCAGCGTAGGCATAGCCGCCGCCGGCCTCGTCGCGGTTGGAGCCAGTGCCGTGCAGCATCACGACGGCGGGGCAGGCGCCCTCAGCGGTGGGCATGCAAACGGTGGCGGGAATCTGGTGATCGCCCGCATCGATGGAAACGACGGTCTCAACATAGCCGGGGGTCTCGGCGAGGGCAGCGGAGGCGATGCACAGGACGAATACGAGCATGAAAACAAGGCACTTCTTCATACAGTTCAACCTCTCTTGATGATATTGTGCGTCTGCACAGGCATATAATATACCTGTGCGTCTGCACAAATATATTATATCAGTGCTGGGATTCCTCTGTCAATCGCAAACGATTTCGTAAATCGGGAGAAATATCGGTGAAAGCTGCAAATAGATTTTACATTTGATGAAAAATGTATTGACTTATTTCCAATACCTGCTATAATGGACAAATAAGAGGATATAATTTCGTCAAATTGTACGCAAGTTTATGAAGCGAAACAAATCCTGCGAGACAAACGGCGGGGTTTGCGTGGTCAACAGGAGGTTGCTTATGAGCGTCGGAATTCAGATTCAAAATGCAGTCAAGCGGTATGGCGACAAGACCATCATTCCGGATCTGTCGGTGGAGATTCACAACGGGGAATTTTTCACCCTGCTCGGCCCCTCCGGCTGCGGAAAGACCACGCTGCTGCGCATGATCGCGGGCTTCAACACCATTGAGGGCGGCGATTTCTATTTCAACGATAAGCGCATCAACGACATGGACCCCGGCAAGCGCAACATCGGCATGGTGTTTCAGAACTATGCCATCTTCCCGAACATGACGGTGCGCAAGAACGTGGAGTTCGGCCTGAAGAACCGCCCGGTGCCCCGGGATCAGATTCGCAGCGAGGCGGAGAAGTTCATGAAGCTGGTGCACGTGGACGAGTACGCCGACCGCATGCCCGACCGGCTCTCCGGCGGCCAGCAGCAGCGCGTGGCGCTGGCCCGCGCGCTGGTGATCCGCCCGGACGTGCTGCTGATGGACGAGCCGCTGTCCAACCTGGACGCCAAGCTGCGCGTGGAGATGCGCACCGTCATCAAGGGCATTCAGCGCGACGTGGGTATCACCACCGTGTACGTCACCCACGATCAGGAGGAGGCCATGGCCATCTCCGACCGCATCGCCGTGATGAGCGACGGCGTGATCCGCCACTGCGGCAAGCCCAAGGACATCTACCAGCGCCCGGCGGACCTGTTCGTGGCGACCTTCATCGGCAAGTCCAACCTGATCCATGCCGAGCTGGTCTGCGAGGGCAATTCCTGCCGCGTGCGCTTTGCAAACGGATACAGCGAGGAGATGCCGGACGTGGCGGAGGCGGCGCGCAGGAACCGGAAGATCGTGCTGTCTGCGCGACCGGAGGAGCTGCTGGTGCACACCGACCTCTCCGGCGCGGGTGTGGGCGCGGTCATCAAGGACAGCGTGTTCCTGGGACTGAACACCCACTACTTCGTGGAGATGGAGACCGGCGAGGAGGCCGAGATCATTCAGGAATCCCGCATCGACTCCATCCTGAACCCGGGCACCAAGGTGCGGCTGACGCTGAACGCGGTCAAGGCCAACGCCTTCGACAGCGAGAGCGGCCGCAGCCTGATGCGCGGCGTTCACAATGAACTGGAGGTGGATGCATAAATGAAGACGAAGCGCAGGCGGGACATTTGGACCGTGCTGGGCCTGGTGCTGCTGCTTCTGTTTGTGGTGTTCTTCATCTATCCCTGCATCAGGCTGCTGTGGGAGGCGTTCTACACGGAAAAGACGGGCTTCACCATGAAGGCCTTCACCAAGTTCTTTTCCAAGAAATACTACTATTCGACGATCCTGAACAGCTTCAAGGTCTCCGCGGCGGTGATGCTGATTTCGCTGTTGCTGGGCATTCCGTTCTCCTACTTCTTCTCCTTCTACAAGCTGAAGGGGAGGAAGGTGCTGTTCGTGCTGGCGCTTTTGTGCACCATGTCCGCGCCCTTCATCGGCGCGTACTCCTGGATCATGCTGCTGGGGCGCTCCGGCGTGATCACCAAGCTGCTGGAGAGCGTCGGCATCAAGATCGGCTCGATCTACGGCTTCGGCGGCATATTGTTGGTGCAATCGCTGAAGCTGTTCCCACTGGTGGTCATCTACATGAACGGCGCGTTTCAGGACATCGACAACAGTCTGCTGGAGGCCAGCGCCAACCTGGGCTGCACGGGCCTGAAGCGCTTCTTCAAGGTCATCATGGGACTGACCATGCCCACGATTCTGGCGGCGGCGTTGATCGTGTTCATGCGCGCGTTCGCCGACTTCGGCACCCCGGCGCTGATCGGCGAGGGCTACAAGACCTTCCCGGTGCTGATCTACGACTCCTTCCTCAGCGAGGTCGGCGCGGACTACAACTTCGCGTCGGCGGTGAGCGTGCTGGCGATCATCCTGACGGCGGTGGTGTTCCTGGTGCAGAAGTTCGCCACGTCGCGCTTCAAGTTCACCATCAACTCGCTGCACCCCATCCAGAAGAAGGAAGCCAGGGGCGTGAAGGGCTTCTTCATGCATGCCTACTGCTATCTGCTGATCGCGGTGGCGCTGCTGCCCCAGTTCTATATCGTCTTTGACTCCTTCCGCGACTACAAGGGCCAGGTGGCCCAGGATACCTACTCACTTTCCAACTACCAGAACGCCATCCGCAAGCTGCTGGGCAGGTCGATCAAGAACACGCTGGTGATCTCCATCCTCGCGCTGGTGGTCATCGTCATCATCGCGGTCATCATCGCCTATCTGGTGGTGCGCAGACCCAGCGGCATGAGCCACACCGTGGACACCATCTCCATGCTGCCCTACATCATGCCGGGCGCGGTCATCGGCATCGCGCTGATCATCGCCTTCAACACGAAGTATTTCTCGCTGACGGGGACCATGACCATCATGGTCATTGCGCTGGCGATCCGGCGAATGCCGTACACCAGCCGGTCAGCCACGGCCACGATGATGCAGATCCCAATCAGCACGGAGGAGGCCGCCATCAGCCTGGGCGCATCGAAGATCAAGACCTTCATCAAGGTCACGGTGCCGCAGATGACCAGCGGCATCGTCTCCGGCGCAATCCTGAGCTTCGTGTCCATCATCACGGAGATGTCCAGCGGCATCTTCCTGTACAACAACTCCACCATCACGCTGACGCTGAGCACCTACAACGCCATCACCCTGGGCTCCTACGGCACGGCCTCGGCCTTTGCAACGGTCACGACGCTCCTGACCATCGTGTGCCTGGTGCTGTACCTGGTCTGCACCAGAGGCTCTGAAAAGATGAGCGTGTAGGAAAGCAAACGACGTTGAGCCG
>CAMBWJ010000302.1 GCA_945871545.1 uncultured Clostridia bacterium
TGAGCCGACTGCCGAGCCCACCGCCGTGCCGACTGCGGAACCCACGGCTGTGCCGACGGCAGAGCCCACCGTCGAGGCCAACATCGAGCCGGCCATCGTCTTCAATTCCCTGACCGAGGTCACGGCAGCGCCGACTGCGGAACCCACCGCCGTGCCGACTGCGGAACCGACTGCCGAGCCCACGCCCGAGCCGACTGCCGAGCCGACCCCGGAACCGACTGCTGAGCCGACCCCGGAGCCGACTGCCGAGCCCACGCCGGAACCGACTGCTGAGCCGACCCCGGAGCCGACTGCCGAGCCGACCCCGGAACCCACCGCTGAGCCCACGCCCGAGCCGGTCATCGTGCCCTTCGGTGAGAGCTGCACCTTCGACACGCAGATCACCGCCACGGGTGGCGCGCGCCTGGTTGCGGACGACGCGGCCTACGAGACGCTGAATCTCACCCTGCGCGTGGATGCGTACAAGGATCCCGCCTACTTCGAGGCGACTTACTCCGACACCTACAACCTCCAGGGCAACGAGGCGGCCATCATGTTTGACCTCACCCTGAACGGCTACACCGGTACGACGGAGATCATTCCGCAGAACTTCCTGCTGATCACCTGCTGCGGCGAGGATGCGAGCATCACCGCCCAGAGCTTCCAGCTGATGGACAGCGAGATCGCCGGTAAGACCAACATCGCCATCACCAGCGACGTGACCAGCACGCTCTACAAGCGCTACGATTACAACGCCGATCAGGGCGACATGGTCTATATGGTCGTGACCACCTACAACGACGGCAAGGAAGCCACCTACTGGTTCGAGATTCAGGGTCCCGAGGAGGAGCCTGTGACCGAAGCTGAGGCCGAGACCGAGACGACGACCGAGACCGCAGAAACCGCAAGCTCCACCGGTACTTCCGACAGCGGCATCGACCCCAACACCTGGCTGACCGTCGGCTGCCGCGGCGAGGAGGTCAAGAAGCTGCAGTCGAAGCTGATCGAGCTGGGTCTGCTGCAAGGCCAGCCCGACGGCCAGTACGGCAAGTACACCGCCAGCGCCGTGCAGATCATGCAGAAGAAGTTCGGCATGGAACAGACCGGCGTCGCCACTGCATCCTTCCTGGAGAAGCTGTACAGCGGCGAATAATTTCATGCATTCCTTCGGGAGCGATTCTTGTGAGTCGCTCCCATTTCATTTGCGCGGATGCTGCGACTCCATAAAAATTCGGCCAGGATTGACGCGCCATCCGCTTGTCATGTATAATGTCTTAAATTGGATATTTGGGTTTCCAATCCATCCCCCGATCACGCTGTGGAAGTCAGAAGCATAAGAAACAGCCTTGCCGCACCGCCGAACCCTGCAACGACCGGCTGCGCACCAGCTCCGATTACCAGAACAAGCTGGGGACGGGCATGATTGGCGGCGTCTGCACCTGCATGGACAGACCCGCGCCCGCCGCCACACAGCAATAAATCTACAAGGAGAAATCATCATGAAGACCATCGTATGCTATGGCGATTCCAACACCTGGGGCTACATGCCCAAGCGGGAGCACCCCGAAATCACCGCAAACAACCGCTTCCCCTGGGGCGTACGCTGGACGAGCCTGCTTCAGATGAAGCTGGGCGCGGACTACCGCGTGGTGGAGGAGGGCCTCAACGGCCGCACCACCATGTTCGACGATCCGCTGGACGTCTGCCGCAACGGCCTGGAGGGCATCGACTACAGCATGCTCACCAACTGCCCCGTGGATCTGGTGATCCTGATGCTGGGCACCAACGATGTGAAGGAATTCTTCGGCATGCCGCCCTACGTGATCGCCAAGGGCTGCGGTCGTCTGATCGACCGCATTCAGGCGGGCGGCTACGGCCCCGGCGGCAGTGCGCCCGAGATTCTGCTGGTGGCCCCGCTGAAGCTGCCCGACACGCTGCCCGGAAGCTGGCTGGGCGAGGAATTCGGCCCCGGAGCCGTCGCGCGCAACGACCAGTTGCCTGCGTACTACGAGAAGATCGCCGCCGAGAAGGGCGTACACTTCCTCAATGCCGCCGCCAGCGTCACCGCCGATCCCGCCGACAGCATTCACATGAACGAGGCCGGTCACGCCGCCACCGCCGAGCTGATGTACGAGCAGGTGAAGCGCATCCTGGGCTGAGTTCCGCATCGGAGCACCTGGATGGGCTGTTAAAACCCCGGAGAGCTCGAGAGGGCCGCAGCCCTCTCGAATTTTAATCGCACCCGGCGGCATGTACGTCGGGTGCGAAGCTGATTTTATGATGGAATTTTTCCAGAATAAAATCGCTCCCTTGCAGAAATTCATTGTGCCCATTGGGCGCGATGGATTTCTGGAGGGGGAGATACTCCCCCTCCACAATAAGCATGCCCCCACATCCATCTGGATGCGGGGGCCGCTTTGCGCAGTCAGTGCGCAGACTTCAATCGGTTCCGAAGATTACAGGATGTCGATCCAGGCGTCAACGGTCTCGGTGTTGAAGACGTTCAGCTTGTTCAGGTACAGGATGGTGGCGCCTGCATCGTCCTTGGCTTCGACGGTCAGGTCATAGTCACCAGCCACGACGTTGTCGCCGGCAGCGCCGGTGATGTCGCCGTTGACCAGAGCAACTGCCGCATAGGAGGCGACGTAGCCCAGGTCGATGGGGTTCCACAGGAAGGTCTCGTCGCAGATGCCAGCTTCGATGAAGGTCTTCATGTCGGAGGCCAGGGTCAGACCGGTGACCTTAACGTCGCGGCCAGCGTCCTGGATGCACTTGGAGACAGCGGGAGCGCCAACGGTGGTGGGAACGATCAGGCCCTTGAGGTCAGGATACTGGTTCAGCAGAGCCTGGGTCTCGTCGAAGGACTTCTGATACTCGTCATCGCCGTACACAACGCCGACGTACTCGATGTTGGCATAGGCCTCGTTGGCCTGCAGCTCCTCCTCGATGTAGGAGATCCACAGGTTCTGGTTCGGAGCGGTGGCCATTGCGGACACGACGCCGATCTGGCCCTCGTAGTTCACGGACTTGGCGATGGACTCGAGCAGGGTCAGGCCGATGTTCTTGGCAGAGGAGGGCTGCACGTCCAGATCGCGGCCGGGATAGGCAACCTCAGCGTCGTAGGACACAACCTTGATGCCCTCTTCCATGGCCTGGGTGCACACGTCAACCAGAGCGTCGGGGTCGTTCGCGGAGATGACCAGAGCATCCACGCCCTTGGAGATGAAGTTCTCGATGATGCGGATGGCGCCGTCGCTGGAACCATCGTCGGGGCCGTCATGCTCGAAGGTGAAGCCGAGCTCGTCAGCGGCCTTCTGCACGCCTTCAACGGAAGCCTGGAAGTAGGCGTTGCCGGACTGCTTGTAGACGACGCCGATGTACAGGCCGTCGCCGGGCTTTGCCTCTGCAAAGGCAGAGGACAGGGTGAGCACGATCAGTGCTGCGAGGACGATTGCAAGGATTTTCTTCATGAGAGTATCCTCCTTAAAATATTTTTT
>CAMBWJ010000303.1 GCA_945871545.1 uncultured Clostridia bacterium
GAAGAACTTCATGACGATGCCGACCACCGCCATGGGGATCTGGGCGTACTGCTCCTGGCCGAAGATTTCGTCCCGCATGCCGTACTTCTGCACCATGTTGTTGATGGCGGCCATGGCGGCGACCAGCGAGATCTGCGCCAGGAAGCTGCAGATGCCCAGCGCCAGGAAGCGGCGGATCAGGCGGGCGGAGAGCTGGAAGCTGCCCTTCTCCAGCCGCACGGACTTCAGGTGGAGCAGATACCACACGGCCAGCGCGGCGGTGAGGATCTGGCCGAGGATGGTGGCCAGGGCCGCGCCCATCATGCCCCAGTGGAAGACGTAGATGAACAGGGGATCCAGCACGATGTTCACGGCTGCGCCGGCGAGGGTGCTGGCCATGGCGAACTTCGGACTGCCGTCCGAGCGGATGATGGGGTTCAGCGCCTGACCGAACATGTAGAAGGGCACGCCGATGGTGATCCAGGTGAAGTACTCCTTTGCCTGAACGAAGGTCTCCTCGTTGACGCGGCCGCCGAACATGGTCAGAATGCCGCTCTGGAGGATCAGATAGACGGCGGTGAGCACCACGCTGCTGACGATGCAGATAATTACGGCGTTGCCGATGCTGCGGTGCGCGTCGTCCTTGCGGTTTGCGCCCAGGCTGATGCTGACGAAGGCGCAGCAGCCGTCGCCGATCATCACCGCGATGGCCAGCGCCACCACGGTCAGCGGGAATACCACGGTGTTCGCCGCGTTGCCGCAGGAGCCCAGGTCGCTTGCGTTTGCGATGAAGATCTGGTCCACGATGTTGTAGAGCGCAGCCACCAGCAGCGAAATGACGCAGGGAATCGCATACTTGCGCATCAGCGCGCCGATGGGCTGGGTCTCCAGAAAGCTGTTGGTTTTCTGTTCCATAAAATCTCCTCCTGATACAATGCCAAAAGAAAAACAGCGCGTCGCATCCAGCTGGCCTTACGCACGGAATGCTACGCACTGTATCCTTATTATAGCAGATGCAGGGTGCATGTTGACGTGAAGTTCAGGTTGAGATTTTGCGACATGGACGCGGGAATTCCTCCGCACACAGGTCAATTTGGAAAATTGACAAAATTGGACAGGTTGTATAAATCGGCTTTTCTGCTTTTGACCGCTTGACATGTTCGTGAGCAGTGTGTTATAATACTTCTTACAGGTATGGAAAACGTTTTCCGGACGCTTTCCGCCCGCTGCCGTGCTTCACATTTCCGCGATGCGGGAATGTCAAAAAATACAAGGAGGTATTCTCAATGAAGCGCATTTCTACTCTGGTTCTTGCCCTGGTGCTGCTGTGTGCATGCTGCCTGGGCGCATCCGCCGAAGGCTTCACCATCGGCTACAGCCTCAAGACCATCACCAACGACGATTTCCAGCTGGCTCTCTACACCGCAGTCAAGGATGCCGTTGAAGCATCCGGCAACACCTTCGTCGAGGCCATTGCCGAGTCCCAGACCGGCGTCGCCACCCAGGTCACCCAGATCGAGGACCTGATCAACTCCGGCGTGGACGCGCTGATTCTGAACCCCATGGACTCCAACGCCTGCATCACCGTCATGGAGAAGGCGAAGGAAGCCGGCATCCCGGTGGTGCTGGTGGACCAGGGCATCGAGGCGGGCCACGAGGATCTGTACGTGACCTTCATCTCTACCGATAATTTTGCAGCCGCGAAGGTTGCCGGCGAGTACATGGCCGAGCAGCTGGGCGGCGAGGGCAAGGTCATCATCGTCCGCGGCGCCAACGGCTCCTCCGCAGGCGATGACCGCGCCGACGGCTTCAAGGCGGGCATCGAGGGCACCGGCCTCGTTCTGGCGAACGAGCAGCCCGGCGACTGGACGGTTGACGTTGCCATGCAGGCGACCGAGAACATGCTCCAGGCCGATCCCGACATCTCCGGCATCTTCTGCTGCTCCGACAATATGATCGCGGGCATCCTGCAGGCGCTGGACAACAACGACATCGATGTTGCCGACCTGTGCTTTATCTCCTTCGACGGCGCGAAGTCCGGCGTGGACTTCATTGCCGACGGCAAGCTGACCGGCTCCATGGCCCAGTTCCCGTCCAAGATCGGCCAGACCGCAGTGGACGTGCTGGTGAGCGTGCTGAGCGGCGAAAAGACCGCGGACGACTATGAGAAGTTCATCGACGCCGGTACCACCGTGTACAACGCCGGCGACCTCGATGGCGCATACGCCACCGCGTTCTGATTCGGAAGAAATCCATTTCGTGCCCGGGCGGGATGCTCCTGCCCGGGCACGGTTCCCATCGGAGGAAACGCAGCTTACATTACGCTCAGACTTCCCTGAAAGAGAGGTAAGCCCAAGTGCAGTTTTTCAAGAAGTATCAAAAGACGCTGATCATTGCGGTCGTGGGCGTCGCCCTGTTTCTGCTCGGCGGTTCGCTGGTACCCAACTTTCTGAAGCTGGGCAACCTGCTCAACGTCGTTCGCCAGAGCTCCGTCATTGCCATCGCGGCGGTGGGCATGTCCCAGGTCATCGTGATCAAGGGCATTGACCTTTCCGTCGGCGGCAACATCTCCTTCTGCGGCATGGTGGTGGGCATTCTGTTCGCCCACGGCGTATCCGTGCCGGTTGCGATTCTCGTCGCGCTGGCGGTCGGCGTCCTGCTGGGCCTGATCTCCGGCTCCCTCGTGGCCTATCTGAACGTGCCCGCCTTCGTCTCCACGCTGGTCATCGGCCAGATTACCCAGGGCGCGGCCTACCTCTTCAACAACGGAAATTCCTTCGGAAGCTTCCCGGACGCGTACAAGTTCATTGGCAACGGATCGCTGCTGGGCATTCCGATTTCTGATTATCTGATGGTGATCTTCGTGGCGCTGGGCATCATCATCACGCTGAAGCTCCCCATCGGCACCCACATCTACGGCCTGGGCGGCAACGAGCAGGTGCTCAAGAACGCGGGCATCCGCACCGACCGCATCAAGCTGTTCGTGTTCATGTTCTCCGGCTTCTGCGCGGCCTCCGCGGGCGTGCTGCTGGCGGCGCAGCTGTCCACCGCCCATCCCACCCAGGGCGACAACTACCAGACCGACGCCATCGCCGCCTGCGTCATCGGCGGCATCAACATGGCCGGTGGCGAGGGCAAGGTGCTCTACACCATGGTGGGCGCGCTGATCATCGGCTCCCTGCGCAACGTGCTGAACCTGCTGCACGTGTCCGTTTACATGCAGACGCTGATCGTGGGCATCGTGCTCATCAGCGTGGTGGCCTTCAGCATGCTGATGAAGGCGCGCCGCGACGCAAGGACTTCCCAGTTCGCCGCCGCGGAAGCGGACGTGCATTAAGGAGGGCGCAGATATGGAAAAACAGCGTAGATTCTCCACCTTTGCCAAGAATCATGGCGTCATCCTGGAGTATGCCGTACTGTTCGTCATCGCCTGCTTCGTGGTGCCCAGCTTCTTCTCGGTTTCGGCCATCTTCACGGTCATCAAGCAGGCC
>CAMBWJ010000304.1 GCA_945871545.1 uncultured Clostridia bacterium
TGTGGGCCATGTCCACCATCAGGTACGCTCCGCACTCCCTGGCGATCTCGCCGACGCGGGCAAAGTCGATCACCCGGGGATAGGCCGACGCGCCCGCGATGATCATCCTCGGACGGTGCTTCAGCGCAAGCGCGCGCACCTCGTCGTAGTCGATGCGCCCGGTGGCCGGGTCGCAGCCGTAGGGCACGATGTTGTAGAACTTGCCGGAGAAATTCGCCGGACAGCCGTGGGTCAGGTGTCCGCCGTTGCTCAGATCCATGCCCATCACAGTGTCGCCGGGCTTGCACAGCGCCAGATAGGCCGCGTTGTTCGCCTGGGAGCCGCTGTGGGGCTGGACGTTTGCATACTTCGCCCCGAAGAGCTCCTTCGCCCGGTCGATGCACACGTTTTCGATCTGATCGACAAATTCGCAGCCGCCGTAGTAGCGCTTGCCCGGATAGCCCTCGGCATACTTGTTGGTCAGCATGGAGCCCATCGCGGCCATCACCGCCGGGGAGACGATGTTCTCGGACGCGATCAGTTCGAGGTTGGCGCGCTGACGGCCCAGCTCCCGGGCCATGATGTCGGCGATGACCGGATCGGAGTTGCGAATGAAGTCGATGTTCTGCTGCTGCATGGCTTGTGTCCTCCTGATTTTCATTCTTTTTTGCCAACGAAGGGACAAAAAGAAATGTGACCGCTGAAACGGTCACAGAGACAGACACACCCCTTTGATGAGGTAGCCGCTCTGTCCTTTTGCCTGAGAGATTCGCGCACGTGCGCTTTGCCCCTTCGGCCCCCGCCACTGTGGCGGGCGTCTCCAGAGTGCCGTCTGCCCACAGTCCTCATTCCCACGGGGAACGCCTGAGAGTGTACTCCTTCGGCGGGACTTGCGTCCGCTCTCCTGCAAGCTTCAAACGGCCTTCTTATGCAATTGGCTTGTATTATACCATACCAATAGAGTGTCGTCAACGCCTTTCGGCATTTTTCCGCAGATTCTTTCCACTTTTCTGCGAAAATGTTCGCTTTACAGCTCCACCGCACAGCCCGGTTCGCAGATTTGTTCGATTTCGCCGTTCTCGATGCAGTAGCCCTCGCCAAAGAGCACGCTGGTTCCGTTCTCGACGAGCACGTAGCTGCCGTCCACGATGGCCAGGAAGGGATTGTCATGGCTGTCGCCGTAGGTCACATCCTCATAGAGCCGCAGGCCGTCGATGATGGTGTCCTTCACCTTCTGATAGTGGGGCAACACCATGATGTCCGTAAGTCCCAGGCCGGAGAGGTAGCGCTGGTAGGCGGGATCCACGGCCTCGCCGGGCAGCTCCGGCTGTGCGTAGACGATGGACGCGCAGTTCATGGAGCCGGCGCTGATGCCGATGACCACGCCCTCGTAGTCCTCCAGCAGATCGCGCAGGCCAATGCGGCGGAAGAAGGCGTTCTCGGTGGGCACATGGCCGCCGCCGAGGATGATCACGTCGCTGCCGTAGACCAGATCCTCCGTCCAGTTTTCCGTGCGCGCGTCGCAGACATCCACGGACGCAAGCTGCATGCCGTGATACTCAAAGCACCCGGCGAAGGTGTCGGCCATCTCATCGTTGCCGTCGAAGGCCAGTGGATCCGCCGCCACCACCAGCAGGTGGGCGTTCTGCGGCACTCGGTCGCACAGGTTCACCACAAAGCCGTTTTCTTCATTAAAGATGCAGGGCAGCTCCACGCCCTCGGGTACGTCGTCGTTGCAGGGGCTGCTGGTCAGAAACAGATGCATATAATAAACGCTCCTTGAATCTCGTGGATTGCGAATCCGCACAGGCGGACGCGCTTCATTGCATCATTTTACCACAGACGGACGGCGTTTTCAACACCGTCGCATGCGCGGAAAATTCATCCAACCCTGCCTTGATTCTTAAAAAAGCGCTGTGCTATAATCCCTGTGAAAACTGAATCGGGACCTGAACGACACATGTGGTGCTTTGCACGTAAATCTGATTACGGTACAAGGCGCGCATGTGTCTTTTTGCGCCCGAAACTGGAGGAAAGCAATGGAAAACAGCAACTACCTCGGCACGGAAAAAATCGGCACGCTGCTCAGGCGCTTCTTTCTGCCCTGCATTGCGTCGCTCATCATCTCCTGCCTGTACAACATCGTGGACCAGATCTTCGTCGGCAACGGCTTGGGCTATCTGGGCAACGCCGCCACAGGCATCATCTTCCCCATCACCGTGGTGGGCTGGGGCCTCTCGCTGTTCTTCGGCGACGGCGCGGCGGCGCACCTGAGCGTGTCGCTGGGCCGCGGCAAGACGGAGCAGCTCCATCGCACGGTGGGCAACGCCGCGCTGTACTCCTTCCTGTCCGGCGTTGTGCTCATCGCAATCAGCTACCTCTGGGGCGACAGCCTGCTGCGGCTGATCGGCGCGACGGACGCCACCCTCGCCATGGCACGCGACTACGGCTTCATCATCTACGCCATGATGCCCCTGGCGATGACCCAGAACACCTTGGCCTCCATCATCCGCGCCGACGGCAGCCCCCGCTACGCCATGGGCGCGATGTTTGCCGGCGCGATCATCAACATCATCGGCGACCCCATCGCCATCTTCGGCCTGCACCTGGGCATCCGGGGCGCCGCCTACGCCACCATCCTCGGCCAGCTCGTCAGCTTCCTGCTGTGCGCTGCCTACCTGCTGCGCAGCAAAACCTTCCGCCTGCGCCGGGACAGCCTGCACATCGATCCCGCGCTGCTGCGCCAGATCATGACCCTGGGCACGTCCAGCCTGCTGACCCAGCTGTCCATCGTCATCATCACCGTCATCAACAACATCCTGCTGGTAAAGTACGGCGCACGCTCGGAATACGGCGCAGACATTCCGCTGGCGGCCTTCGTGGTCATCATGAAGCTGTTCCAGATCGTGCTGAACATCGCCATCGGCATCGCAGCGGGCGCGCAGCCCATCGTCGGCTACAATTACGGTGCGAAGCACATGGATCGCGTGCGGACGCTGCTGATGCAGGTGCTGAAGTGGACGGCCATCGTCTGCGCCGTGTGCACGCTGCTGTTCGAGGCCATTCCCGGTGCCTTCATCCGCATGTTCGGCTCCGACGGCGAGCTGTATCTCGCCTTCGCCACCCGCTGCCTGCGCATCTACCTGATGCTGATTTTGCTGACCTGCGTACAGAAGGTCTGCACCATCTTTTTGCAGTCCATCGGGCACGCCAAGCAGGCCGCACCGCTGTCCATCCTGCGCGACGCGCTGCTGATCCTGTTCTCTCTGATCGCTCCGGCGCTGCTGGGCGTGACCGGCATCTTCTGGGCCGCACCCATCGCGGACGTGTTCGCCATGGCCGTGACCGCCGTGGTCATGCTGAAGCTATGGCGGGAGCTGGGCGCACAGGCCCCCGCGGCACCGACCGCTGCGACGGCCATCCAGCCCTCCCACCCCGGGCCCATCAAAACCCTCGCCCCCCACCACCGCGCAGCGGGCAAGCGCAGC
>CAMBWJ010000305.1 GCA_945871545.1 uncultured Clostridia bacterium
GATCGCAGCACTCGTCGTGGTCGTGATGATGGTGCTCGTGGTCGTGATCGCAGCATTCGTCGTGGTCGTGATGATGCTCGTGCTCGTGGTCGTGACCGCAGCACTCGTCGTGGTCATGATGATGCTCATGATCATGATCGCAGCACTCGTCGTGGTCGTGATGATGGTGATGCTCGTGCTCGTGGGCGTGGCGCACCACCTCGTCGGTGCTCAGCAGGCTCTCTGCGCTCTCGATCACGTCCAGCATCTGCGCGCCGGTGAGCTCGTCCCAGGGCGTGGTGATGATGCGGGCGTGCTCGTTGTACTCCCGCAGGAGGTTGACGCACTTCTCGATGCGCTCCTCGGTGGTGTTCTGGGTGCGGCTGAGGATGATGGTCTCGGCGTTCTCGATCTGGTCGATGAAGAACTCGCCGAAGTTCTTGGCGTACATGCGGCACTTGCCGACATCGGCAACGGTGGCGCTGCCCTCGAGGGTGATTTCATGGCTGTCCATCATGTCCACCACCACGCGGCGGATGTCGGAGAGCTTGCCCACGCCGGAGGGCTCGATGATGATGCGGTCGGGATGATAGGTGTCGATCAGCTCGTCCAGTGCGCGGCTGAAGTCGCCCACCAGCGTGCAGCAGATGCAGCCGGAGTTCAGCTCGGTGATCTGGATGCCGGAATCGCGCATGAAGCCGCTGTCAACGCCGACCTCGCCGTACTCGTTCTCCAGCAGAACCACCTTTTCGCTGCCGAACGCGCCGCCCAGCAGCTTCTTGATCAGCGTAGTCTTGCCCGCGCCGAGGAAACCGGAAATGATATTGATCTTCGTCATGATTTACTCACCTGTCCTGTATCTGTAATCCTTTGATTTTTGCATACATTTCTATCATAGCCACTGAAATTGCATTTGTCACGCGCACACAGGAGATTTCATCAAATAATAACATTCACTTCTCCCGCGCGCGCTTCCATCTGCGGATGATCCACAGCAGCAGCAGCGCCGCGGCGACGCCCAGCAGCGCCCCGCCGGTATCGATCAGCATATCGCGGCCCTCGCAGCTGCGGCCCTCGGAGAACATCTGGTGCAGCTCGTTGCCCGCGGCAAGCGCCGTGCACACGATCACGGACAGCGCCGCGCCCACCGTTCTGTCCCGGAAGCTCTCCGTCATCGCCAGGCAGAGCAGAAAGCCCTCCAGCGCAAAGATGCAGAAGTGCGCCAGCTTGCGCACCACATAGGTCAGTTGATCTGCCGGGATGCGGTTGAAGGGGAAGATGTTGCGCACAAAATCGACAAACCAGCCGCTCAATGCGCTGGAATCCGCCGCGTTCTGTCCCGAAAAAAAGAACAGCACCGCGATCCAGCCGACCGCCAGCGCCCAGAACAGGATCAGCCGCAGCGCCTTGGATTTTTTCTGCATATCGGACTCCTTTGGATTTATTTCCTATCATTATATCCCTTTGACGCAAAAAGCAAGCGTTCGGCTCCATTGCTTACCAAAATATAACAGGAGGGCGGCATGAAAAACGTCCTCCGTTTGAAATGGATCAGAGCTGCGCGCGCACATCCTCGATCTGCTTTGCCACCGTCTCCGGGGCGGGGCCGCCGGGGATGCTGCGCTGGCGCACGCAGGTGAGCAGGTCGATGGCGGCGTACACGTCCTCGTCGAACACGGGCGAGAACGCGCGGTACTCCGCAAGCGGCAGCGCGTCCAGCGTGGTTCCCAGCTCAATGCAGCGGTTCACCAGCTGGCCGGTGACGCAGTACGCGTCGCGGAAGGGCACGCCCTTCTTGGTCATGTAATCGGCCACGTCAGTGGCGTTGATGAAGCCGCCCAGCGCCGCCTTCTTCATGTTGTCCGGGTGGAAGGTCGCCGTGCGCAGCATGGGTGCGAGCACCTCCAGCGAGAGCTGGGCGGTGTCCAGCGCGTCGAACACGGCCTCCTTGTCCTCCTGCATGTCCTTGTTGTAGGCCAGCGGCAGCGCCTTCATGGCGGTGAGTAGGGTCATCAGGTCGCCGTAGACCCGGCCGGTCTTGCCGCGCACCAGCTCGGTGATGTCCGGATTCTTCTTCTGCGGCATGATGGACGAGCCGGTGGAGAAGGAGTCCGACAGCGTGACGAACTTGAACTCCCAGCTGCACCACAGGCAGATCTCCTCGCTGAAGCGGGACAGGTGCATCATCAGGATGGACAGGTCGCTCATCAGCTCCAGCGCGAAGTCCCGGTCGGACACGCCGTCCATGGAGTTCATGCAGATTCCATTGAAGCCCAGCTGCTCGGCCACGTACTGCCGGTCCAGCGGATAGGTGGTGCCCGCCAGCGCGCCGCTGCCCAGCGGCAGCACCAGCGTGCGCTTCTTGCAGTCGCTCAGGCGGTCGACGTCGCGCAGGAGCATCTGGGCGTAGGCCATCAGGTAGTGGGCCAGGGTCACGGGCTGGGCGCGCTGCAGGTGGGTGTAGCCGGGCATCACGCTCTGAAGGTGCTGCTCCGCCACCCCGCACAGGGCGCGGATCAGATCCTTCGCCAGCGCAATCGTTCCGTCGATCTCGTCGGCGAGGTACATGCGCAGATCCAGCGCCACCTGATCGTTGCGGCTGCGGGCGGTGTGCAAGCGCTTGCCCGCGTCGCCGATGCGCTTCGTCAGCTCGCCCTCCACGAAGGTGTGGATGTCCTCGCTGGTCATGTCGATTTCAAGCGTGCCGGCCTCGATCTCGGAGAGGATGTCCGCAAGGCCCGAAACGATCTTCTCCGCGTCCTCCGCCGGGATGATGCCCTGCCTGCCCAGCATCTTCGCGTGGGCGATGGAGCCGTTGATGTCCTGCCTGTACATTCTGGAATCAAAGCCGATGGAGGCGTTGAGCTCGTTCAGCTTCTCGTCCACCTGGCCCTGCAATCTGCCTGCCCATAGTTTCATAGGGAGTTCCTCCTCTGAAAATACATCGAAGTATATCTTAGCAAAAACGGAGGGCGACCGCGAGGGCCGCCCCCATTCAATCCTTTGAATTACAGAAGTCCGTTCTTCGCCTTCATCTTGGCATGCACCTGCGTCGGCAGGCCGAACAGGGTGATGAAGCCGTCCGCCCAGGTCTGATCGTACACTTCCTCCGCATCGAAGGTGGCGATCTCCGGATCATACAGGCTGTAGGGGCTGGTCATGCCCGCGCCGATGATGTTGCCCTTGTAGAGCTTGAGCTTCACGGTGCCGGTGACGGTCTCCTGGGTCTTGGTGCAGAAGGCGCTCATGGCCTCGCGCAGCGGGGAGAACCACTGGCCGTTGTACACCAGATCGGCGAACTCCAGCGCCATGCGCTGCTTGTAGTGCTGGGTGTACTTGTCCAGGCACAGCTGCTCCAGCTTCTCGTGGGCGGCGTAGAGGATGGTTCCGCCGGGGGTCTCATACACGCCGCGGCACTTCATGCCCACCAGGCGGTTCTCCACGATGTCGATGATGCCCACGCCGTGCTTGCCGCCCAGCTCGTTGA
>CAMBWJ010000306.1 GCA_945871545.1 uncultured Clostridia bacterium
ATCATCGAGGCAGCGACGAACGAATTCGGCAGGTATGGCTACGCCGGCGGCACGATCAACCGCATCTGTCAGGCGGGGGTCAACAAGGGCCTGATCTACCATAATTTTTCGGGGAAGGACGCGTTGTATCTGCGCTGCCTGAGCCGCAGCTGCAGCATGATGATGCAGTTTGTTCAGGAGCGGGATGGAACGCGGAATCTGGAGCGCTATATGGCGGCCAGAATGGACTTCTTCCGGGAGCATCCCAACGAGGCGCACATCTTCTTTGAGGCGATGCTCAACCCGCCGCCGCATCTCTCCGGCGAGGTTTCCCGGGCGCTGGCCGACTTCAACGCGCTGAACGAGCGGATGTACGGCGAGACGCTGGACGGCCTTGAGCTGCGCGACGGCATCTCCTGGGAGGATGCGTTCGCCTATTTTCACATGATGCAGCTGATGCTCAACGGCTACTTCAGCAGTCCCGCGCTCCAGAGCGCGGCGTTTGAGGAGCAGGTGGAGCAGCACGAGAAGATCGTGCCGCGCCTGCTGGACTGCATGCTGTATGGGATTGCCAAGGAGAGGAAATGACGCGATGCCGTCAAACCGCTGGAAAAGTCCGCAAACGACAGGACGGGGGCAACTGCTTCAATTGCAGCTGCCCCCGTCCGTTTATGATTCCTGTACCGCGCCCATGTTGCGGGATGCGATACGCTTCATTGATTTGATGGAGAGCAGGCAGACGAGGATCGTCAGAACGTCCGCTGCGGGCTGGGAGAAATAGATGCCGGTGACGCCCAGAAGCTTCGGCAGGGTCAGAATAAAGGGGATATAGAACAAGCCCTGGCGGATCAGCGACAGGAACAGTCCGTAGCGGGAAGCGCCGATGGTCTGATAGGTGATGGTCATCATATAGCACAGGCCGAAGGCCGGATACAGCGCCACCTGCGAGATCAGCAGCCACCTGCCGTAGTTCACGATGACGGGGTTCTGGTTGAACAGCCGGATCAGCGGCATGGACAGCAGAATGTAGACCGTCGCGACCAGCACGGTCAGCATAAGCGACCCCTTCAGGGCAAAGCGCACGGACTGATGGAAGCGATCCTCGTTCTTTGCGCCAAAGGCATAGGAGGCCACCGGCTGATAGCCCTGCATGAAGCCCATGATGACGTAGCAGCCGATGAGGATCAGGCGCTGAACCACGCCGTAGGCGGCGATGATCTCGTCGGACTGGGGCAGTCCGGCGGCGGCGATGTTGGTCAGGGAGGCCGCCACGGACAGGCAGATCTGGATGACCGCCGTGGGGATGCCGATGACGGCCACGGTCTTGATCAGCTTCCAGCTGGGGCGGAAGGACTTTGCCCGGATCTTGATGATGGAGCGCCCGCTGAGGTAGAACCAGACCAGGATGAAGAAGGTCACGAACTGGGAGACCGTGGTTGCGAGGGAAGCGCCCTCCACGCCCATGTTCAGGCCCCAGTCAAACATGAAGACGGGGTCCAGCAGCACGTTGAGCAGCGCGCCGGTGATTACGGCGATGGAGGAGATCTTCACGGAAGATTCCGCGCGGGCGGCACAGTTCATGCTCTGGGCGGGCAGATTGGCCAGCGCTGCGATGAACATCCAGAAGGCATAGCTCTTTGCCTGGGGAAGAGATGCGTCCGATGCGCCAAAGGCCCGCATCAGGGGCTCCAGAAAGACAATTCCGCACACGCAGAGAAGGATGCCGATGAGCACGGACACGCCGATGATCGTCGTGATCGTGCGGCTTGCGCCCTCGTCATCCTTCGCGCCCAGCTGCCGTCCCGCCAGCACGGCTGCGCCTGCGGCGAAGATGTTTTCAATGGAAACCATGATGAGCAGCAGCGGAACGGTCACGCCCACCGCCGTCAGAGCGATGTCGGAATTGAGCATCCCGATGTAGGCAGTGTCCACCAGATTGTAGACCGCCTTTGCCAGCAGCGCAAGCGTCGCCGGGATTGCCAGCTTTATGATGGATTTCGAGGGGGCCATTTCCCCCAGCACGGATTGCGTCTGTCCATTTTCTTTCGCCATGTCGATATTCGCTCTTTTCGATGCCACCATGATTGTCGGCGTGCCGAATCATTTGACCATGAATAAGAATGCGCAGCATCCTCCGACAGTTTTCTTGCGTTTGATGCTGGCGCACTCCATAAAATTGACCATCCGGTATATTTTCTATATCCTAGCACAAATAGAACGATCGGTCAATAATGAAATTGTAAACATTTCTGCTGGCCATGGTCCTTCACTTTTTTTCCAGCTTTTGCTTGCAAATGCAGCGGGTTTATTATACACTATTCATGGAAATCTGCGCATCCGGGGATACTCCCGGAGGGCGCTGCGTCAATTTAGGAGGAAACTGAAATGAAACTGGGCGTCGTCGGTCTGCCGAACGTCGGCAAGAGCACGCTGTTTAATGCAATCACCTGCGCGGGCGCGCAGGCCGCCAACTATCCCTTCTGCACCATCGAGCCGAACACCGGCGTGGTGGCCGTGCCGGACAAGCGTCTGGACGTGCTGGCGGAGATGTATCATCCGGAGAAGTACACCCCGGCCACGCTGGAGTTCGTGGACATCGCGGGTCTGGTGAAGGGCGCGAGCCGCGGCGAGGGTCTGGGCAACAAGTTCCTGTCCCACATCCGCGAGGTGGACGCCATCGTGCACGTGGTGCGCTGCTTTGAGGACGACAACGTCATCCATGTGGACGGCAGCGTGGATCCGGCCCGGGACATCGACGTGATCAACACCGAGCTGGTGCTGGCGGACATCGAGACCGTCACCAAGCGCGCGGAGAAGGCTGCGGCCATGGTCAAGAAGGGCGACAAGAAGTTCGCGCTGGAGGCCGAGGCAGGCAGGATTCTGCTGGAGCACCTGAACGAGGGCAAGCCCGCCCGCACGGCGAAGCTTACGGAGGAGCAGCTCACCGCCGTGCACGACTGGTTCCTGCTGACCATGAAGAAGGTCATCTATGCCGCCAACATCGGCGAGGAGGATCTGGGCAAGGACGAAAATGAACTGCCGCTGGTCAAGCCCGTGCGGGAGATCGCCGAGAGCGAGGGCGCGCAGGTGCTGGTGATCTGCGCCCAGGTGGAGGAGGACATCTCCCAGATGGAGCCGGATGAGAAGGCGATGTTCCTGGAGGACATGGGCATCGGCGAGAGCGGTCTGGACCGCCTGGTCACGCTGGGCTACAAGCTGCTGGGTCTGATCTCCTACCTCACCGCCGGCCCCAAGGAGGTGCGCGCCTGGACCATCGAGGACGGCACCAAGGCTCCCCAGGCCGCCGGCAAGATTCACACCGACTTCGAGCGCGGCTTCATTCGCGCTGAGATCGTGCCCTACGAGGATCTGGTGCGCGAGGGCAGCATCGCGGCCTGCAAGGAGAAGGGTCTGGTGCGCTCCGAGGGCAAGGACTACGTGATGAAGGACGGCGACGTGACGCTGTTCCGCTTCAATGTCTGA
>CAMBWJ010000307.1 GCA_945871545.1 uncultured Clostridia bacterium
ATCCAGCAGACGAAGGACATCTGGTTTTCGTCGATGATGTTCAGCGCGCGGCCGCGCTCGAGCAGCGCATCGTTGGTGCGGAAGTAGTAGGCGTTCTTGCCGGACACGGAGATGTTCGTCTCGTAGCTGCCGCCCCGGGAGACGCGCGCGCTGAGGGAGGCGCTGGGGGTCAGGCCGTCCACCTCGTCCATGGAGGAAAGCTCGGTCAGATCATCGGCGGTCATACCGGACTTCAGATCGCTGCCCGTGATGCTGACCATCAGCGTGCCCGCGCCCATGGAGCTGAAGGACGAGGTCAGGGAGCCGGACACGCCGGAGACGGTGGTGATCAGCGCGATGACCGCCGTCACGCCGATCAGGATGCCCAGCACCGTCAGAAACGAGCGCATCCGGTTGGCGAGGATGTTGCTCAGCGACATGCGCACGCACTCCCGGATCATGACGAGGCTCTTGCGGATGGATTTAAGCATCTTTCGTGCCACCTCCTTCCGTGTCGCCCTCGCCGCGCTGCGTCGAGGGTACGCGCGGCGAGACCTTCGGTTCGCTCGCGCTAGTCGGGGTTTGCACCCCTCCCTCCTTGTCGCCGCCGTCGCTCAGGTTTGGCTTGGATTGATCGTCCTCCGTCAGCTCCCCGTCGATGATGTGCACCACGCGCTTTGCGTAGGCGGCGATGTTCATGTCGTGGGTAATCATGATGACGGTGCGGCCCTCCCGGTTCAGCTCGTCGAACAGGGCCATCACCTGCCTGCCGGTCTTCTGGTCCAGCGCGCCGGTGGGCTCGTCGGCCAGCAGGATCGAGGGATTGCCCACCAGCGCCCGGGCGATGGCCACGCGCTGCTGCTGACCGCCGGAGAGCTGGCTGGGGTAGTGGTGCATGCGGTCGTTCAGGCCCACGCGGGTGAGCATCTCCCTTGCGCGCTTCCTGCGCTCCCGGGGAGATACGCCCGCGTAGATCAGCGGCAGCTCCACGTTCTTCTGGGCCGTCAGGCGGGGCAGAAGCTGGGAATTCTGGAAGATGAAGCCGATCTCCTGGCTGCGGATGCGGGCAAGCTCGGCCTCGGTCAGATCCTCGATCTCCTGCCCGTTGAGGATGTAGCGCCCGGAGGAAGCCACGTCCAGACAGCCGATGATGTTCATCAGCGTGGACTTGCCGCTGCCGGAGGGCCCGAGCACCGACAGGTACTCGCCCTGCTCCACGTCCAGATTCACGTCCTGCAGCGCGTGCAGCTGCTCGTCGCCCATGGGGTAGATCTTGTTCACGCCCCGCATCCGAAAGAACGGGCCGGGGTCATTGCGTAGGTTCTGCGTCATGGATTGCCGCCCCCCGCGTAGTTGCGCTCGGGCTTGGAGCCCATGTCGCCGCTGAAGCCGCCGCCGAAGTCACCGGAGCCGCCGCGGCCCATGCTGCCGCCCGCCTGGGGCGCGTTCATCTGCTGGCCGCCGAAGAGCCCGGAGAGCAGGCCGCTCAGACCGCTTGCCGCAGCCTCGACCTTGGCCTCCACGTACACCTCGTCGCCCTCATTCACGCCGCTTTTGATCTCCACGTAGTTGCCGTTGCTCACGCCGACCTCTACGGGAACCTCCTCCAGCTCACCCGCGTCGTTGTACATGTACACGTAGGCGCTGTTGGTCTCGTCGAAGCTCAGCGCGTCCATCTTCAGGATGACCACATTCTCGGCCTCCTCCTGGGGGATGGTCACGGTGGTCTGCATGCCGGGGTACACGCCCTCGTCCACGTCCACGTAGGCCACGGCGGTGTAGTAGGCCACCGAGCCGCCTGCGCTGGAGATGTAGTCGATGCTGGCGATCTCGGACTGGAAGGTTTTTTCGGTGGCGGTGGCGGTGACGGTGCAGACCTGACCCACGGAGACGTCTAAGATGTCGTACTCGTCCACGCGGAAGGACACCTTCAGGTGGGTGAAGTCGGCCACCTGCACCAGTGCGTCGCCGCTAATGACCTCGTCGCCCTCCGCAACGCTCAGGCTGTTGACGCGCCCGTCGAATTCGGCCTTGATCGTGTCGCCGTTTCCGAGGCGGATCAGATTGTCGCCCTCGGAAACGTCCTGACCGGCCTCCACATAGACCTTGCGCACGCTGGCGTTTGCGGATGCGGCGTAGCTTGCGCTGTCGATCAGCTGGAGATTTCCGCTGAAGCTCAGCGAATTGGAGATGCTGCCGATGGTTGCGGTGTAGCCGTCGTAGGTGACGGTGTACTCCTGCTTCAGCATGCCGTAGCCGTACCAGCCAACCCCGGCCAGCAGCGCAAGCACGATCACCAGCGTGACGATCCTGCGCACGATGCGCCTGCGGCGGCGGTTCTTTTTGATGGGTTTTTCATTCATGCGTCTCATTCTCCCTGCTTGGATTCCTCGCATGGCTTGCGATGCTGAAATTATACGGTTTTTGGCTTAGCCGGGGCTTAGAAAAGCGATGAATGGACTGTGAACAAATGGAAGAATTCGTGAATTTGACCGGGGAGATGGCACAGAAAAGCGCCCCGGAGATGGGGCGCTGCGTCTATGCATCAATTGGAAGATTTCGCTCGAGAAACGCGTCGATGGGCGCGGTGAAGCGGGTCTGCCTTCCTTGGGAGAGGGGCCGCAGCAGCGATAGCGTTGCGATGGTGCCGATCATGCACACCAGCATGTCCTGCATGGTGTCGCCCACGCCGGTGTCCAGCACGTGCTGCACGTCCCGCCCGGTGACGAGGTTGATCCCGTACTCGGCCAGCTCCCACAGCCCCGCCACCGCCATGGAGCCGAAGAAGGTGAACAGAAGGGCAAGCCAGAAATCACCGCTGCCAATCCTGTGCCCCGGCTTCAGCGCGCAGTACAGCAGGATGCATAAGATGCTCACGAATGCGCCGGAGAGCATGTGCATCAGCTTGTCGTAGCCCGGGAAGCGGGCGTAGAAATCCAGGCAGGAGCCCAGCGGGTAGGCGATCAGCGTAAACGCCAGGATGATGAAGTCGATCTGGTGCACCACCTTCAGTCCCGTCAGGCGGTAAAACAGCGCCATCGCAATCGGGATCGCCAGCGCGCCCAGCGAGATGCCCAGGTGATAGCCGTCGCGCTTCAGGGCGTAGACCGCCGCCAGCACCGCGCACAGCAGCAGGTACAGCGGAAAAAAGATGCGGTTGACGAGAGCGTAGCGCGCCTCGGTGCGGGCGATCCGGTTCATGTGCCTTCCCACCTTCCGTTGTGTTCACGGCCAGTGTAGCATTTCCGAATCAAGCCTGTGTCAATTCATCCTCAACGATTGTTGATGGAGATTTCCGCGTTGACCTCCTCAGACGAGGAATAGACGGTGAGCGCCCCGTCCGACAGCTGCACCCAGGAGATGCTCTCCCCGAAGCAGCTTGGGCAGGGCAGCTTTCCGTCGGCATTGGCGCTGGCGATGCTGTGGGCCGAGGCGTTCTGCATGCCGGAGCAGTCCTCGGCCAGGTGGTAGTACA
>CAMBWJ010000308.1 GCA_945871545.1 uncultured Clostridia bacterium
CCCGTTGGCACAACAAAAGCCCCCATAACAGGCAGCGTAAGACTGTCGTTATGGGGGCTTCCTCTCTCACTGAATCACGATCTTTGCGCCGGGCCTGGCCCACTGCACGATCTTCTTCATCACACTCTCCGGTACGGCCACGCAGCCGCCGGTGGATGTGCTGCTGCCGGTGCAATGCAGGAAGATGCAGCTGCCCTTCCCCGCCTCGCCGGATGCGTTGTAGTCGATGAACATGCAGTAGTTGTATTGCGGCACGTAGCTGATGAGATACTCGTCCGCCGACGTGCGCGCCCGGTCGGTCACGCGGGTGTCGATCAGCTGGTTGTAGAACTCCGAGCCGGAGGTTCCACACCAGTAGTGGTACTTCGTGACCTGCGTGTAGGGCATGTTCGCGCCGGGATCGGCCTTGATGCCGAAGGGCGTGGTCAGGTTGAAGGTTCCTGTGGGCGTTCGCTTGTCGCCCTCCTTCGTCTTGCCGATGCCGTTCTTGCCCACATAGGCCGTGCAGGCGTACAGCTCCTTCCATGCGCCGTTCTGCTTCTCATGGATGCTGAGCGTCGCCTTGCTACCGCTCTGATACTCCACCAGCACGATCTGATCCGTCTGGGATACGCAGTCCAGCTGCGCCGCCTTGCTCTGTTCCACCTGCACAGCCTCCCTGTCCGTCACCCGAATCTGCACGTAGAGCTTCTGCTTGCCGTAGGAGACGCGCAGCAGCGTGCTGCCCGCCTTCTTGCCGGTGATCGCGCCGCCCTTGGATATGCTGGCAATGGAATCGTACTGCATCGTGTACGTCTCCTTGGTGCCGTTCGGCAGCGAGACTGTCTCTCCGACCGCTACCTGAACCTCCCTGGGCAGCACCACTACGCCGCAGCGCGCCGTCGCGCCGCCGCCGGAAACCGTAATCACCGTGCGCCCGGCGGATTTCGCCTGAATGGTTCCACCGGAGACCATCGCGACACTCTCGTCAGAGCTGCTCCAGCTCAGATCCGACGCGGACAGATTTTTCAGCTTCGGCTTCAGTGTGACCGAGCCATCCTCATACAGAAAGCCCAGATTTCCGCCCAGCGAGATGCTCGCCTTTGCGGCCAGCGCCGTCGCCGGAAGCATGCTCAGAAGCAGAATTGTGAGCAATACGTGGGCCAAATGCTTCTTCATTGCGCAATATCCTCCAAATATACCAATTCTATTTAAATTTTATCACGTAATTGTGTCATAAGTATTATAGACTCTGCACATTTGTATGGAGGCCCTGTCCGGCAAACAAAAGAGACCCCGGGATGCGAAAACACATCTCGGGGTCATCCGGTTTTCTGCGGAAATTACTTCTGCGCCTCTTCGACTGCAACGGCAACCGCAACGGTCATGCCGACCATGGGATTGTTGCCCGCGCCGATCAGGCCCATCATCTCGACGTGCGCCGGGACGGAGGAGGAGCCTGCGAACTGGGCGTCGGAGTGCATGCGGCCCATGGTGTCGGTCATGCCATAGGAGGCGGGGCCGGCGGCCATGTTGTCGGGATGCAGGGTACGGCCAGTGCCGCCGCCGGAGGCCACGGAGAAGTACTTCTTGCCGGCCTCGGTCATTTCCTTCTTATAGGTGCCCGCGGTGGGATGCTGGAAGCGGGTGGGGTTGGTGGAGTTGCCGGTGATGGAAACGCCGACGTTCTCGTGCCACATGATGGCAACGCCCTCACGGACGTCGTCCGCGCCGTAGCAGCGAACCTTCGCGCGCTCGCCGTCGGAGTAAGCGGTCTCGCTGACGATGGTCAGGGCATGATCTTCCTTGACGTCGTGGCCGAGGTAGTCATACTTGGTCTGCACATAGGTGAAGCCGTTGATGCGGGAGATGATCATGGCGGCATCCTTGCCCAGGCCGTTCAGAATGACGCGCAGGGGATTCTTGCGCACCTTGTTGGCGTTGCGGGCGATGCCGATCGCGCCCTCAGCGGCGGCGAAGGACTCGTGGCCGGCCAGGAAGCAGAAGCACTCGGTCTCCTCGCTCAGCAGCATCGCGCCCAGATTGCCGTGGCCGATGCCGACCTGGCGCTGGTCCGCGACGGAGCCGGGGATGCAGAAGGCCTGCAGGCCCTCGCCGATGCAGGTGGCGGCCTCAGCAGCGGTCTTCACGCCCTTCTTCAGAGCGATGGCAGCGCCGAGCTCGTAGGCCCACTTGGCGTTCTCGAAAGCGATGGGCTGGATGCCTTCGACGATCTTGTATGCATCAACGCCCTTGGAGTTGTTGTAGGCCTTCAGCTCCTCAAAATCCTTGAAGCCGTACTTTTCCAGAACGGGCTGGAGCTGGGGGATGCGTCTTTCATATCCTTCAAACAGAGCCATTATGCACACCTCCTATTACTGCTTGCGCGGGTCGATCCAGGCGACGGCGCCGTCCTCGGCCTTGAAGCGGCCGTAGGTGCCGATGTTCTTCTCGTAGGCCTCGTTGGGGGACATGCCCTTCTTGATGGCGTCCATCATCTTGCCCAGGGAGAGGAACTTGTAGCCGCAAACCTGGTTGTCCTTGTCCAGCGCCATCTGCAGGACGTAGCCCTCGGCCATCTCCAGATAGCGGGTGCCCTTGTCCTTGGTGCCGTACATGGTGCCGACCTGAGAGCGCAGGCCCTTGCCCAGATCCTCCAGACCGGCGCCGATGACCAGGCCGTCGTCGGAGAAAGCGGACTGCGTGCGGCCATAGACAACCTGCAGGAACAGCTCGCGCATGGCGGTGTTGATGGCGTCGCACACCAGGTCGGTGTTGAGCGCCTCGAGGATGGTCTTGCCGGGCAGGATCTCGCTGGCCATGGCGGCGGAGTGGGTCATGCCGGAGCAGCCGATGGTCTCAACCAGGGCCTCTTCAATGATGCCCTTCTTGATGTTCAGGGACAGCTTGCAGGTGCCCTGCTGGGGAGCGCACCAGCCAATGCCGTGGGTGAAGCCGGAAATATCCTTAATTTCCTTGGCCTGAACCCACTGACCCTCTTCCGGGATCGGCGCCGGGCCGTGATTGGGGCCCTTGGCAACGCATACCATTTCCTCAACTTCGCGGGAATATTGCATGGTTCTTCCTCCTTTTTCATCGCCCGGAGACCGGGCACAAATGCGCAAACCGCGCTGTATTATCATACACAGTTATTATAGCATAAACTTTGCCGCTTGTGAAATTGTTTTTGTGTTACGTGTCACAAAAATCGCTCGAAACCACAGAAATCGTGCACGATGGCATGAATCTGCCCGGCATTCTTCCTTGCTTCCAGCCATTCCCTCGACACGCTGCGGTCGATGGCCACGATGCGGCCTGCCCCGGCGTTGATGGCCGCGCCGATTCCGGTGATGGAATCCTCGGCGATGATGCAGTCCTTCGCCTGCACGCCGATGCGCTTTGCCGCCTCCAGATAGAAGGCCGGATCGGGCTTGCTGGGAAGAATCCCCTCGTCGTAG
>CAMBWJ010000309.1 GCA_945871545.1 uncultured Clostridia bacterium
GGCGGAATCTGCTCGATCTCGCCCACGAACTCTTTCAGCACCGCGCGAAGATCGTCCTCCGTGGCATGCACCGCGCGCGTCTCGATCACGCTGCCGGTGGCGTCCTGGGTGTCGGTGATCGCGCCCAGCTGCACTTCGGCCACGTAGGTCTTTTTCTTGTCGATGATGTAGTCAAACAGCCGGGTCGCAGAGCCGATGCACAGCGGCAGCACGCCCGAGGCCTCCGGATCCAGGGTTCCGCCGTGTCCGATGGCAGTGCCCCTCGGCAGCCGCTTGCGCACAAACACCACCAGGTTTGAGCTGGTGATGCCTGTGGGCTTATTTGCGATCAGAAAACCGTTCATACATTCATTCCTGTTCCTGTAAATTCTTCAGCGCCGCCTCCGCCGTCCTGAGCACGGTCTGCAGCGCCGCCTCCATGGGCAGGTTCAGCGTGACCCCCGCCGCACAGGCGTGGCCGCCGCCGCCCAGCGGAACCGCAACGTCCGCCGCCACGTCCACCCTGCCCTTTGAGCGCAGGGAGAACTTCGTCTGGCCGCTTCCGCGCTCCTCCGCCAGACAGGCGAACTGCACGCCGCGAATCTCCAGCAGGTAGTTCACAACGCCCTCGTTGTCCTCTCGCAGCGCGTGCGCCCGGGAAAGCATGTCGTCGGTCAGACGCGCCCAGCACATGGTCCTGTCCGCGTTCATCTCCAGACCCGCAAGCACCAGGCCCAGCAGGCGGGTGCGGCCCTCGCTGCGGGTGCGGTAGAGCTGCTGGGTGATTCCGTCCACGTCCGCGCCCGCGCGCAGGCAGTCCGCAGCCGCCTCCAGCGTCTCCGCGCGGGTGCTGGCATAGCCGAAGCGCCCGCTGTCGGTGGCCAGTGCGATGTACAGCCACTGGCCCATCTCCCGATCCAGCTCCACGCCCAGCGCACGGATCAGCGCAACCGCCAGCTCGCCGCAGGCCGCCGCGTCGCCGTCCACGACGCAGACCTCGCCGAAGCCGGGGTTGGTTGCGTGGTGATCCAGCGCGGCGCGATGCGCGCAGCCCTCGAAGATCTCCCGTCCCGCGCCCATGCGGTGCGGCTCGGAGACGTCCACTGCAAAGCCGGTCTGCGGCGCAAAGGGCAAACTGCTTCCATCGCTGATTTCCACCGAGCAGGGAAAGACACTGTACAGCTCCGGCATGCCGCCCGGCAGGTAGACAAAGGCGCGCTTGCCCAGCTTCCGCAGCGCCAGCGCCAGCGCGATGCAGCTTCCGGCGGCGTCGCCGTCCGGATTGACGTGGCCGAACAGCGCAAAATCATCGTGGGCCTTCAGGAAGGCGGCCAGCTCAGTCATTCGATTCATCGCGGCGCCTCTCCCCCAGAATCTGATTGATCTTCGCAGCGTATTCGATGTTCGTGTCCAATTCAAACTGAATCTCCGGCACATACCGCAGATCCACCTCGTGCCCCAGCTCCCGGCGGATGAAGCCCGCGGCGCGGTTGAGCGCAGCCATCATGTCCTTGCGGCGCTCCGCCTCCAGGATGCTGACGCGCACCTTGGCGTAGCGCAAATCGCGCGTGACCTCGCAGCGCACGATGCTCCAGGTGCCGCCCACGCGGGGATCGTTCACCTCGTCGCGGATGATGCGGTCGATGGCCTTGTGCACCTCCTCGGAGATGCGGTCGATGCGATCATAAGAAGCCATATTTACTCCTTTCCACAGGAAAGCCCTGCGGTCAAAATTCTCAACAGATCAAACGGGCGTTCAAAGCTCTGCTTGAACGCCCGCCTGAAAGCACATTTACTGTTCCACTTCCTCCATCATGAAGCACTCGATGACGTCGTTCTCCTTGATGTCGTTGTAGTTTTCGATGCCGATGCCGCATTCATACCCGGTATTGACTTCCTTCACCGCGTCCTTGAAGCGCTGCAGGGAGGAAATCTTGCCCTCGTGGATGACCACGTTGTCGCGCAGCAGACGCACCTGCTGGCTGCGGATGATCTTGCCGTCGGTGACGTAGGAGCCCGCGACGGTGCCCACGCCGGAGACCTTGAAGGGCGTGCGCACGGTGGCGTGGCCCAGCAGAACCTCCTTGAACTTCGGGGCCAGCATGCCCTTCATGGCGTTCTGCACGTCCTCGATGGCCTGGTAAATGACGCGGTACAGGCGCACATCGATCTTTTCCTTCTCGGCCATGGCGCGGGCGTTGTTGTCCGGGCGCACGTTGAAGCCGATGATGATGGCGTTGGCCGTGGAGGCCAGCATGACGTCGGTCTCGGTGATCGCGCCGACGCCGCCGTGGATGGAGCGCACGCGCACCTCGTCGTTGGAGAGCTTCTCCAGGGACTGGCGCACGGCCTCGACGCTGCCCTGCACGTCCGCCTTGATGATGACGTTCAGATCCTTGATCTGACCGGCGGAAATCTGGCTGAACAGATCGTCCAGGGTGGTCTTCTGCTGCTCCTTGATCAGCGCCGCGCGCAGGCGATCCTTGCGCTCCTCGGCGACCTGGCGGGACAGCTTGTCGTCGTCCACGGCGGAGATCTGGTCGCCCGCCTCGGGAACGTCGTTGAAGCCGATGACCTCCACCGGATCGGAGGGGCCTGCGCTCTTGACGCGCTCGCCCATATCGTTGACCATGGCGCGCACGCGGCCGTAGGCCGTGCCGGCGACGATGGTGTCGCCCACGCGCAGGGTGCCGTTCTTCACCAGCACCGTGGCCACCGGGCCGCGACCCTTGTCCAGTCGGGCCTCGATGATGATGCCGCGGGCCTTGCGGTTGGGATTGGCCTTGTAATCCTGCACCTCGGCCACCAGCAGGATCATCTCCAGCAGCTGCTCCACGCCCTCGCCGGTGTGGGCGGAGACGGGAACCATGATGGTGTCGCCGCCCCAGTCCTCGCAGACCAGGTCGTACTCGGTCAGCTGCTGCTTGATGCGCTCGATGTTGGCGGCGGGCTTGTCGATCTTGTTGATGGCGACGATGGTCTGAACGCCCGCGGCCTTGGCATGGCTGATGGCCTCGACGGTCTGGGGCATCACGCCGTCATCGGCGGCAACCACCAGAACGGCAATGTCGGTCGCCATCGCGCCGCGCAGGCGCATGGAGGTGAAGGCCTCGTGGCCGGGGGTGTCCAGGAAGGTGATCTGCCTGCCGTCGAGATTGACGGTGTACGCGCCGATGTGCTGGGTGATGCCGCCCGCCTCGCCCGCAGTCACGCGGGTCTTGCGGATGTAGTCCAGCAAACTGGTCTTGCCGTGGTCGACGTGGCCCATGATGGTCACGACCGGCGGACGCGGGATCAGATCCTCCTCGGCGTCCTGCACGTCCTCCTTCTCGAGAGCTTCCTCGGCTGTCTCCGCCACCTTCTTCTCCAGCTCGATGTCGTACTCCGCGCAGACCAGGCCGGCGGTCTCGTAATCCAGCTCGTTGTTGAT
>CAMBWJ010000310.1 GCA_945871545.1 uncultured Clostridia bacterium
AGTACACCGTATACTTGCCCGCGTCGAGGAAGCGGGGCTTCGACGTGGTGAAGCTGCCGTTCGCAGTATACGAGTAGGTCGCCTTGACGCCCGGCGTGTAGACGTTCAGCAGGATCGAATGCGGCTTGCCATCGTATGTGCCGGTGTAGTTGCCGACGCTGTATTCGATCTCCTTTTCGGGAATTTCCTCCTGAAGGATGTTGAAGGGGTGGAAGATCGTCGCGTAGTGGTTGGGTCCGCTGCCGATGATTTTGGCGGTGTAGCTGCCCGGCGCACTGGGCGCATTGTTCAGCGGGCCGTCGTTGTTCGAGTAGCTGATTTCCCACGATTCAATGCCTTCGTGGAAGGGAGCAAAGCTCACGGAGCTTCCGGTGAAGTTGAAGCTGCCCGGAAGCGTGGCTTCCACCGCGTCGCTCACGTCGGCCCGATCGATGGCCACGGTCGCGATGCCCGTTTTGGTTTCGTAGTATTGCTTTTCGATGATGTAGGCGACCTTGTAATTGCCCGCATTGGTGAATGTGGGGTTGCTGTCGCCGTACTCGGCGCTTGCGGGATAGGCGTAGCGCACCGTTGCGCCCGCCGGAGAGGTGACGTTCACCGCGATCGAGTGCGGCTTGCCGTCGTAGGTGCTTCTGTAGTCGCTGGCGATGTAGCTGATGTTCCCCTCCGTGATCGTCACGGTCGCGGAGCCTACCACTGCGGAATAGCCCGGCCCATCAATCATGAATCCGACGGTGTAGCTGCCGGGATTGGTGAACGAGGGGTTCTCCGTGCCGTAGGCGGTGTCTGCGGGGTAGGCGTAGCGCACGCTGACCCCCTGCGTTGCAACGCTTACTGAGATCGAGTGCGGCTTGCCGTCGTACGGGCCGCTGAAGCCGGTGGCGCTGTACTCGATTTCATATTCACCGTCCTCTGCCAGCACAGCCACAGGCGTCAGGCACATCTGCAATGCCAGCAGCAGACACAGCAGCAGAGCGATTCCGATTCGCCCGTCGTGTTTTCTCATGGTCGGTTCCTCCTGATAATGGGTCTTGGTGTAGTTCCGACGCTGCTCCGGTTTGCTGTGGAGCAGCCGATATATAGCTTTGTCCGGCGAGAGTAGCTCTGCATCTTGGACGTCCAGAAATCCCGGCCGATCGCTGCGATGGGAAGGGCCGGGATTCGCTTTAATTCTGCGGCTTGATTCTTGCGATGGCAGCGTCTGCGACGGCCCGCACCGCCGCCTCCCCCACGTTTTTGAAGAACCAGCAGGTTTCCTGATCGCGAACGAGGTAATCCCCGTCCTCCGTCATGCTCTCCTGCATGCATCCGCCGCAGCAATCGCGCAGGTTGGGACACCGGGCGCATTCCGGCTCCCGGGCCAGCAGCTCGGAGAGCTTTGTGGCGACCAGATCCGCGTAGCGGGACTTCTGGCTCAGCTCACCCAGTGGCTGCTGAAAGACGCTGGGGCAGGCCTGATCGACGGGCGAGTCGGCAAAGCCCATGCAGGGCAGCAGACGGCCCTCGGGACTGATGTAGGCGGTGTGCTGCATGGCCTCGCAGTAGGGAAGCCTGCTCCAGTCGGCGTTTTCAGGGGCGTGGTGCACAAAGGGCACTTTGTAGTCCGTCGAGCCGCGCTTGCAGGAGAAGTAGCCGTCCAGCTGAATGTCGATGGGCATGCCGTCCTCGAAGTACCGGGGGATGTAGTCCCGGTAGACCTCCCAGCGCTCCTGCCGGGTCAATGCATATTCCTGCGCATACTGCTTCCAGATGCCCAGCTCCTGCGGAGCGTTCACCCGAAGGAGATGCACGCCGTTCCGGGCCAGATAGTTGGCGGTGTCCCGCAGACTGTCCCTGTTCTTCCGATGGAGGCACATGGCGGCGGTGGCGGCAAAGCCGCGCTCCCGCAGCAGATGAAGGGCCGCGTCCGCCTGCTGCTCGGCCCCGGGAACGCCCCGGAGCCAGTCGTGACAGCCCAGGCCGTCGAAGCTGAGCTGAAAGGCGGGATGGTGCCCGTACCTCTCCAGCTTGTCGAGCACCTCCCCGGTGAGCAGGCTGGCGTTGGTGAAGATCGTGCCGATGAAGATCCGGTGCTCCGACAGCGCCCGGAAGAGGACATCGCAGTCCCGCCGCACGAGGGGCTCGCCGCCGGTAACGTCCACCCGGTGCACGCCGCACGCCTCCAGCTGTCGAATCACGTCCAGGCACTGCTCCAGCGAAGGCTCGGGGTGATGGCCGTCCGGCGCGCTCACCAGACAGTGGCGGCAGCGGAAGTTGCAGCGCCCGGTGATGGACCAGTGCACCTTCTCCAGATACCTGCTGGGGTACACATGGTAGCGCTGCCAGGGCTTCAGCGGCTCCATGGGCGCTTCTGAGGCGGTCAGAATGCCCCGGGAGAGCAGCTCCTGAAAGGCTGCTCTCGTTTTTTCATCCAGCGCCTCCGGCTCCACAGGCTCCGTGCCGTTGCAGTACAGCAGCGCCAGAAAGCTCTCCTTCCCGAAGAAGAGGGGCCTGTCAAACAGTTTTTTGCCCTGCTCGGCGCGGATGGCATAGGGCAGGCCCTTGTATCCGCGAAAGGCGTAGGGCTCGTTTAAGCGGTAGTACATTGCACATGAACCTCCTGTGGGACGCCGGAAGCGGGGATTGACCGAATTCCTTCTGAAACGAATCCGTTTTCAGACATCGTTCATCATTTTGGCGGGCCCGGATTGTTCGCATCATGATATGGGGATCGGGCACATGGAGCATCAACCAGGCCTGTGCTTCTAATGCAGTCATAACCTTTGTAGCAGGCACCGCCGGAAACTGCTTCCAGCTGATCGTCATCCAGCTCCTCTGTCGCAGCTTCCGCGCGCTCCAGCTCCGCAGCCGTGAAGGAGTAGCCCAGCTCTTTTGCAGCCTTCGCCACGAGCTCGCTGTTGCTCTCGTCGCTTCCGGCTTCCACCATCCGCCGGCCGATCTCCTCCACCTTCCGGTACAGCTCCCTGTCCGCCTGAATGTCGGCCAGGAAGCGCTTCAGTTCTTCGCGGTTTTCCATTGTCATTTCTCCTTTCATTTCGTCGCTTGGTTTATTCCATGGAAATGGTGTAGCTCATTGCGTAGTCCTGGCCCAGCCAGACGGTGGCGCAGCCGTGCTGTGCGTCGTAGATGATGCTGTACTGGGTCATGGAGGTGGCCTCGGTGCCCGGATCCTGCGCCGCGACGCTGAGGATCTTCATGGCCTGCTCCTGGGTCATCTTGGTGATGTAGTCCTCCCGGGTGAAGTCGATGTAGCGCTCCAGCGCGCTGACCATGCCTGCGAAGCGGTGGTAGCCGTGGCCGTAGCCGTAGTGGTACTCCCGAACGGTGTTGCCGAGGGTCAGCGCCTTTTCGGTGCACACGCCGTCCTTGTAGCGGTCCTCTGCGTCGTC
>CAMBWJ010000311.1 GCA_945871545.1 uncultured Clostridia bacterium
TACGCCGCCGCTGTGGTCAAGGCCGCCGTGATGGCCGGCCTATCCATCCCGCAGGACCTGGCGCTGATCAGCTTTGACAACACCTACATCTCGCAGATGCACCATCCCAGCGTCACAAGCGTCAACCTTCCCCGCTTCCAGCTGGGCTACATGGCCATGGAGGTGCTCGCCGAACGCATGGTCAGCCCCGCGTCCGATGAGCCCAAGCAGTTCCTGCTCAAGACCGAGCTGGTGCTGCGCGATTCCGTGTAATTTTGCAGGCGACGTGCCTGCCGATGATAGAGTTTACAAGGAGGAATGAACATGAAACTCGGTTTTGTCAGCGCGATTCTGGACGGCTGGACGTTCGAGGAGATGATCGACACCGCCAGCGAGATGGGCTATGCCTGTGTGGAGGTCGCCTGCTGGCCCTGCGGCAAGGCGGAACGCCGCTATGCGGGCGTGAGCCACATCAACGCGGACGAGCTGACCGACGAGAAGGTCGCTTACATCAAGGATTATTGCGCGAAGAAGAACGTGGAGATTTCCTCTCTGGCGTTCTACCCCAATACCATGGATGGCAACCTGGAGAAGCGCGAGGCGGCCGTGGCGCATCTCAAGAAGGTCATCTGCGCCAGCGCGAAGCTCGGCGTGAACATGGTCACCACGTTCATCGGCCGTGACCAGACGAAGTCCGTCGAGGAGAACCTCGAGCTGGTGAAGGAAATCTGGCCGCCGATCGTCGCCCTCGCGGAGGACTAGGGTGTGAAGCTCGCCATCGAGAACTGCCCGATGCTCTTTGGCCGCGATCAGTGGCCGGGCGGACAGAACCTGATGACCACCCCCGCCATCTGGCGCAAGGTGTTTGAGATTCTCCCCTCCCCGAATCTGGGCATCAACTACGATCCGTCCCACTTCGTCTGGCAGATGATCGATTACATCCGCCCGCTCTACGAGTTCAAGGACAAGATCTTCCACGTCCACTACAAGGACATCAAGCTCTATCCGGACAAGCTGCGCGAGGTCGGCATCATGGCCTATCCGCTCGACTTCATGAGCCCGAAGCTGCCGGGTCTGGGCGACGTCGACTGGGGCAAGTACGTGTCCGCCCTTACCGACATTGGCTACGACGGCTATACCTGCATCGAGGTCGAGGACCGCGCGTTCGAGGGAAGCCGCGAGAAGGTGCTCGATTCCCTTCGTCTCTCCAAGCGCTACATGGAGCAGTTTGTGATTTAAGCAATCCCGCAATGGCATAAAAACAAGACCATCGGTTCTTCGCCGATGGTCTTTCTTGATGCGGTTTACTTGCCCTCGAGCTTGTCGAGCATGTCCCACACGCCCAGCATGTACATGATGCCCAGCGCGCGGTCATACAGGCCGTAGCCCGGACGGCAGCTGCCCGGGCCCTCGCCCCAGAGCTGACGGCCGTGGTCCGGACGGATGTAGCCCTCGTAGCCGCAGTCATGATAGGCCTTGAGGATGTCCAGGATGCCGGTATCGCCGTCGCAGTCGCGGTGGCTGGCCTCGGAGAAGTCGCCGTTCTCGAAGTGCTTGACGTTGCGGATGTGCGCAAAGGCGATGCGGTCGCAGTGCTTGCGGACGATGTCGGCGACATTGTTCTTCGGGTCCGCGTTCAGGGAACCGGAGCACAGGGTGAGGCAGTTGTAGGGATTGTCAACCATCTTGAGGAAACGGTCGATGTTCTCCGCGCTGGTCAGCAGGCGCGGCAGGCCGAAGATATCCCACGGCGGATCATCCATGTGGATGGCCATCTTGATGTCGCACTCCTCGCAGGTGGGCATGATCGCCTCGAGGAAGTACTTCAGGTTCGCCCAGAGCTTCTCATGATCGACGCCGGCATAAGCCTTGAACAGCTCGTCCAGCTTCGCCATGCGCTCCGGCTCCCAGCCCGGGAAGGTCATGTTGTACTTCTCGGTGAAGCTCATGATATAATCCGCCATGGCCTTGTAATCATTCTGGATCATATCCTTCTGATAGAAGAGCGCAGTCGAGCCGTCGCCGACCGGGTGGAAGAGATCGGTGCGGGTCCAGTCAAAGATCGGCATGAAGTTGTAGCAGATCACCTTGACGCCAAACTTGGACAGGTTGCGAATGCACTGCTTGTAGTTCTCGATGTACTTGTCGCGGGTCGGCAGACCGATCTTGATATCGTCATGCACGTTGACGGATTCGACAACATCCATGTTGAAGCCGTACGGCTCCAGCTGCTTCTGCACTTCAGCGATTTCTTCGACGGTCCAGATTTCGCCGGGCATCTTGTTGTGAAGCGCCCACACGATGCTGGTGACGCCGGGAATCTGCTTGATATCGGAAAGGCTGATCTTGTCATTGCCTTCTCCGTACCAACGGAAACCCATCTGCATCGGCATAAGAATTCCTCCTATCACATGAACTTGATCCTCCTAGAAGCTAAGCGGATCATTGTAGTTGAGGCGATTATACCATAAATCCTGCCCCGCTGGCAATCCACTGAGTCAAGTTCGGCGAAAATGCGCATCCAAAGCCAAAATACAACATATTCCTCATGACAGCAAAAGAAACCCGGCAGATTTCTCTGTCGGACTTCTATGATGGTGATCTGAATTACAGCTGCGGGCCAGCGGCGACCAGGGACTTGCCCTCGTCATTGCCGGTGTACTTCACGAAGTTCTTGATGAAGCGGCCGGCCAGATCCTTCGCCTTGGTCTCCCACTCGGAAGCGTCGGCGTAGGTGTCGCGCGGGTCGAGGATCGCCGGATTGACGCCCGGCAGGGAGGTCGGAACCTCGAGGTTGAACATCGGGATGGTCTTGGTTTCGGCCTTGAGGATATCGCCGCTCAGGATCGCATCGATGATGCCGCGGGTATCCTTGATGGTGATGCGCTTGCCGGTGCCGTTCCAGCCGGTGTTCACCAGGTAAGCACGGGCGCCGTTGGCTTCCATCTTCTTCACCAGCTCCTCACCGTACTTGGTGGGGTGCAGCTCCAGGAAGGCCTGGCCGAAGCAGGCGGAGAAGGTGGGGGTGGGCTCGGTGATGCCGCGCTCGGTGCCGGCCAGCTTCGCGGTGAAGCCGGACAGGAAGTAGTACTTCGCCTGCTCCGGGGTCAGGATGGAGACCGGCGGGAGCACGCCGAACGCGTCAGCGGACAGGAAGATGACGTTCTTCGCAGCCGGCGCAGCGGAGATCGGGCGAACGATGTTCTTGATGTGGCTGATCGGGTAGGACACGCGGGTGTTCTCGGTGACGGACTTGTCGTCGAAGTCGATCTTGCCCTCGGCGTCCACGGTCACGTTCTCCAGCAGCGCGTTGCGCTTGATGGCGTTGTAGATGTCCGGCTCGGACTCCTTGTCCAGGCCGATGACCTTCGCGTAGCAGCCGCCCTCGAAGTTGAA
>CAMBWJ010000312.1 GCA_945871545.1 uncultured Clostridia bacterium
CGGCTGACCCCCTGGCCGACGGACGGCGCGGGGCAGGCGATCTCCTTTGCGCAGCTGCGTCAGAAGTGGCAGGAGCTGCGGGACACGCTCTCCCCGCTGCTGGCGATGGCGTCGCAGCCGCCCTTTGTCCAGTATCCCGAGATGGAGATGCCCACCAGGGAGATCGACGGGCAGACGTATATCGGCATGGTTGAGGTGCCCGCGCTGGAGCTTTCTCTGCCGGTGATCAGCGAATGGACGTATCCGCGGCTCAAGAAGGCGCCGTGCCGGTATGTCGGCTCGGTGTACAGCAAGGACATGGTGATCTGCGGGCACAACTACGACCGTCACTTCGGCCGGCTCAAGGATCTCGCCGTGGGCGACGAGGTGCGCTTCACGGACATGGACGGCAACGTCTTCTTCTATTCCGTCTGCGGGACGGAGCAGCTGGGCAAATACGCCGTGGAGGACATGCTGGCGGGGGAGTGGGATTTGACGCTGTTCACCTGCACCAAGGGCGGGCGCATGCGCGTGACGGTTCGCTGCAAACTGGAGCGCTATATCGTGGGCGAAGGCCAGGAGCAGGCGCAGACGGCACTGTGATGCAGGGCCTGCGGCGGGCGCTGCCCGGAAAAGACGCAGTGTATCCGCCATATTCTCCAAAAATCTTCAGGTTCTTTGCAGTTTCTGTTTTACAAGGATATCGATTTGTTGTATAATACTAAAGCAAATGCGATATTCTGCGCAGCTGCAATCTCTGCAAAACAAGGGCGGGAATGAACCCACCCGATAGAGGAGTGTATACGATGAGCCGAATGATCGGTACTGTTTCCATGGGCGTGCGTGCGCCCATTATCCGCGAGGGAGACGACCTGGTGGAGATCGTCACCGGTTCCATTGCGGAAGCGATGAAGGAGGACGGCCTCAAGCCGCGCGATCGTGACATCGTCGCCATGACCGAAGCGATTGTCGCCCGTGCGCAGGGCAACTACGCCACCGTCGACAACATTGCCGACGACGTGCGCGCCAAGCTCGGCGGCGAAACCATCGGCGTGATCTTCCCGATCCTGAGCCGCAACCGTTTCGCCATCTGCCTGCGCGGCATCGCCAAGGGCGCAAAGAAGATCGTCCTGATGCTCAGCTATCCGTCCGACGAGGTGGGCAATCACCTGCTGGATCTCGACCTGCTCGATGAGAAGGGCGTCAATCCCTACAGCGACGTGCTGACCCTGGAGCGCTATCGCGAGCTGTTCGGCTACATCAAGCACCCGTTCACGGGCGTGGATTACATCGAATACTATTCCAACCTGATCCGCGAGATGGGCGCCGAGGTGGAGGTCATCTTCGCCAACGATCCGCGCGCGATCCTCAAGTACACCAAAAATGTGCTGGCCTGCGACATCCATACCCGCGCCCGCACCAAGCGCCTGCTCAGGGCTGCCGGCGCCGAGCGCGTGTTCGGCCTGGACGAGATCCTCAACGCCCCGGTGAACGGCAGCGGCTGCAACGAGAAGTACGGCCTGTTGGGCTCCAACAAGTCCACTGAGGACAAGGTCAAGCTGTTCCCGCGCGACTGCCAGGACCTCGTGGAGAAGATTCAGGCGAAGTTGCTGGAAATCACCGGCAAGCACATCGAGGTCATGGTCTACGGCGACGGCGCGTTCAAGGACCCGGTCGGCAAGATCTGGGAGCTGGCGGACCCGGTCGTCTCCCCGGCCTACACAGCCGGCCTGGAGGGCACGCCCAACGAGCTCAAGCTCAAGTACCTGGCCGACAACGACTTCGCCGATCTGTCCGGCGAGGCGCTGCGCGACGCCATCAAGGGCAAGATTCAGCAGAAGGACGGCAGCAGCCTGGTGGGCAACATGGCCGCTCAGGGCACGACCCCGCGCCGCCTGACCGACCTGATCGGCTCCCTGTGCGACCTGACCTCCGGCTCCGGCGACAAGGGCACCCCGATCATCTACATCCAGGGCTATTTCGACAACTACACCAACGACTGATCGCTTTTCAGGGAAGCTCCGCGGCGCTGCGGGGCTTCTCTTTTGATGTACAGAGGATTTGAACCCAAATAAAATAACAATAAGAATGCAAAAATTCCATCTTGCCAAATCGGAGAGACCCTGATATAATACTAAAGATTTAGGAATTTTTCACCCGACAACTGCACAGGAGGATAAAGCAATGAAAAACAACAGCAATCGTCTTGCCGTCAAAATGCTGATCTCCATGGTCGCCGGTATCATCGTTGGCCTGATCTTCATGGCCATCCGCGAGAGCCTCGGCGCGGGCTCTGCTGCCTGGCAGACCATCAACAGCTGGCTCTTCCAGGACATCACCGCCAAGGGCGCCGAAAGGGCCGTGGGCCTGTTCTACATCGGCGGTCAGCTCTTTGTCAGATCCCTCCAGCTGGTGATCGTCCCGATGGTCTTCACCTCCATCGTGCTGGCGATCGGCACCATCCGCGACGCCGCGACCCTGGGCCGCGTCTCCGTGAAGACATTCTTCTGGTTCCTGTTCACCAGCGCCTGCGCGCTGCTGATGGCGGGCCTTGTCGGGCTGATCTGCTACAACATGGGCATGTTCAACACCACCATCGAGGGCGTTGCCGCCTCCGCCGGCTCCACCGGCGCCAACCCGCTGAACGTGCTGCTGAACGCCATGCCCAACAACCTGGGCGCGACCTTCAGCACCAACTCCAGCATTCTGGCGCTGATCGTCGTCGCCGTGATCGTCGGCCTGAGCCTCAACGCGAAGGGCTATGACGCCGACTGCACGATCAACCGCGCGTGCCGCGAAATCAGCGATATCTTCGTGGTGTTCCTCAACTTCGTGGTCAACAAGTTCGGCCCGGTGGCGGTCTTCATGCTGCTGTGCCGCACCTTTGCGACCTACGGCACCGATTACCTGAGGCCTGCGGCGGCGTATGTCGTGCTGGCGGTAACGCTGCTGCTGGTCTATCTGTTCATCATCTATCCGATCATCGTGGCGGCGACGACCAAGCTCAATCCGATCACCTACCTGAAGAAGATCTTCAAGGTCATCGTCTTCGGCTTCTCCACCAGCTCCAGCGCTGCCACCCTGCCGCTGAACACCGAGACCAACGTGAAGGAGCTGGGCGTGGACAGCCAGATGGCCTCCTTCGTCCTGCCGCTGGGCATGACCATCAACATGGACGGCACCGCGATCATGCAGGTCATTGCGACGCTGTTCCTGGCGGGCGTGGGCGGCTATGAGGTGAGCGTCGGCTCCCTGTTCCTGATCATGATCCTCGCGCTGGTCGCCTCCGTTGGCACCCCGGCGGCCCCGGGCGCGGGCGCGGTCGTGCTCTTCACCATCCTCTCCGGCATGGGCTTCACCGGCGAGGCGGCCATGATGGGCTACACGCTGA
>CAMBWJ010000313.1 GCA_945871545.1 uncultured Clostridia bacterium
GGCAGATGCTCTCCAGCACGCTGTGGGCTTTGTAGAGGATGGTGCCGCCGGGGGTCTCATACACGCCGCGGCACTTCATGCCCACCAGACGGTTCTCCACGATGTCGATGATGCCCACGCCGTGCTTGCCGCCCAGCTCGTTGAGCTTCCAGACCAGATCGACGGCGCTCATCTTCTCGCCGTTGACGGCCACCGGAACGCCCTTCTCAAAGGTAATGGAGACGTACTCGGCCTGCTCGGGGGCCTCCTCGGGGGTCACGCCCATCTCCATGTTGCCGGCGTACTTGGGTTCGTTGGCGGGATCCTCCAGCTCCAGGCCCTCGTGGGACAGATGCCACATGTTCTTGTCCTTGGAGTAGTTGGTCTCGCGGCTGATCTTCAGCGGGATGTTGTGCGCCTCGGCGTAGTCGATCTCCTCCTCGCGGCCCTTGATGTCCCAGATTCTCCAGGGAGCGATGATGGGCATGTCGGGGGCGAAGGCCTTCACCGCCAGCTCGAAGCGAACCTGATCGTTGCCCTTGCCGGTGCAGCCGTGGGCGATGGCGTCCGCGCCCTCCGCCTTGGCGATCTCCACCAGGCGCTTGGCGATGATCGGGCGGGCCATGGAGGTGCCCAGCAGGTAGGTGTTCTCATACTTCGCGCCCATCTGCACGCAGGGGATGATCACGTCCTCGACGAACTCCTTGTTCAGATCCTCCACGTAGAGCTTGGAGGCGCCGGTCTTGAGGGCCTTCTCCTCCAGACCGTCCAGCTCGCCCACCTGGCCCACGTTGCCGGAGACCGCGATGACCTCGCAGCCCTCGTAGTTCTCCTTCAGCCAGGGGATGATGATGGAGGTGTCCAGTCCGCCGGAATATGCCAACACAATTTTCTTGTAATTCTTCTTTTCCATGATCCTTGACTCCTGTTTCGCAGCCGCAGCGCGGTCGTTTTTGTTTTCTGAGTTATATTATACACGCTTTCGCTGGAAAATCAAGGGTGAATTTGCATATTTATGTGTAATTGCGGTTAAATAGTTGCATAATAATTGGATATTGTGCATTATTATACATTTTGTATGCAAATATGCGGTCATTGCCGCCGACGCAGAAAGAAGTCCTCCAGCAGGGCGCGGCATTCCGCCTCCAGCACGCCGCCGTCGCAGGTGCAGAAGTGGTTGAAGGCGGGGTCCTCGGGGATGCGGTACACGCTGCCCGCGCAGCCGTAGGCGGGATCGGATGCGCCGTAGATCAGGCGGGAGACGCGGGCCTGGGAGATGGCCCCGGCGCACATGGGGCAGGGCTCCAGGGTGACGTAGAGCGCGCATCCCTCCAGCTTCCAGCAGCCCAGCGCCTGCGCGGCGCGGCGGATGGCCACGATCTCGGCGTGGGCGGTGGGATCGCCGGTCTGCTCCCGCAGGTTGTGGCCCCGGGCAATGATCTGATCGTCGCGCACGATCACGCAGCCCACGGGAATCTCCCCCTCCCGTGCGGCGGTCTCCGCCTCGGAAAGCGCCGCGCGCATCCAGTCCGCATCGCCCATGCAGTTCACCTCCGATTCACAATTCCGTACTATTATAATGGAGCGGGGGCGCGTCCGTCAATAGAAGTTCGTCAGGCGCACGCTCTCCACATCGGCGATGTGCTCCAGACCCTCGCCGAAGCGGTAGATGGCCTGATAGAAGTCGTCGGTGATGCCGAACTCGATGGAGGCCTGGGCGTCGATGATGGCGGCCTTGATCTCGTGCAGGTCGTCGTGCTCGCACAGCACCTCCAGCAGGGGCTGCTTGTCCTCCATGAACCCGGCCAGCTCCACCAGCACGGTCTCGGCGCGCTGCACCTCCCGCGCGTCCATGGCCTCGATGGCCTCGGTGCGCAGGTGGCGGGCGTGGTTCACCACGCGGTGGACGCTGATGCGGGACAGGGTGCAGAGGATCATGGAGACCAGCAGCGTGGTCAGGGTAATCAGGATCGTCCGTCGCATCTCACCACGTCACCTCCTGTGCGGACATGGCCTGAAAGGAGATCAGGGTGTCGTCCCGCATCTGCAAAGTGAGCCTGCCCTGGGTGTCCAGCGCGGCAAGGTACACGCTCTCTGCGCTCAGCGCCCGCCCCGACAGCAGGCCGGTGAGCCATGCCTCGCTCTTTCCGGTGGTGCGCAGGTTCTTCTCCTGCAAGCGGCCGTCCATGATGAGGATCATCGGCAGGCCCTCGTAGCCCGGGCTCAGCTGCAGCTCGGCGGTGTTGGGCGGGCGCTTCTGCGCGTCGGCGAAGGCGGAGATGGTGCCGTTGGCCTCCACCACCGCCGTTCCCACCTCCGTGGGATCCAGAAAGCCCGCCCCACGCAGGCCCTCCAGCAGATCAGACAGGCTCAGGCACAGCCGGTTCAGCTCCTTGCGGTCGATCACGCCCCGGGAGATCACCAGCGTGGGCTTGCCGGAGATCACCGCGCGCAGCTTGTCCGACTTCATGCAGGCGATGGTCAGCACGCCGTGCACCACGATCACCGCCATCACCGGCAGCACGCCGTAGAGCAGCGGCGTGGACACGCTGCCGATGGGGCCGGAGATGATGTCGGCCAGCAGGATCGTCAGCGCGAACTCGAAGGGCTGGAATTCGCCCAGCTGGCGCTTGCCCAGCAGCCGCATGGTGAGAATCATCACCCCATAGAGAAACATCGCCCGGAAAAACATCGTGAACATTTGCAGCAACCTCCCGCGGCAGATTCCTTTCATCTATCCTGCCCCGAAGCCGCGCAAGCATTCCGCTAAATTTTGCGCCGTTGCCTTGCACGCACGTCCGCCCGCATGCTATCCTGAAGAAATCCCACCTTCCGACCGCACAGAGAGGAGATGAATTCCATGATACAAACCACCCAGAGAATCAGGAAGCGGAACCTGCTGATGATTACCCTCGCGGGCCTCATCAACGCCTTCGGCGTGACGGTGTTTCTGGCCCCGGTGAAGCTCTACGACAGCGGCATCTCGGGCACGTCCATGCTGCTGGCCCAGGTCACGCCGGACTATCTTTCGCTGTCGCTGTTTCTGGTGCTGCTGAACATCCCGCTGTTCCTGTACGGACTGAAGCGACAGGGGAGGGTCTTTACGATCTATTCGATCTACGCGGTGGCGGTGTACTCCATCGGCGCGTGGCTGATCACGGACGTGCTGCCCATCGACGTGGCCATGGCGTCCCCGCTGGCGGGCACCGATCTTCTGCTCTGCGCGCTGTTCGGCGGACTGATCTCCGGCGTGGGCAGTGGCCTGGTGATTCGCTGCGGCGGAGCCATTGACGGCGTGGAGGTCATGGCGGTGATCTTCGCCAAGCGCCTGGGGCTGTCGGTGGGCAGCTTCGTGATGGCCTACAACGTGCTACTGTACC
>CAMBWJ010000314.1 GCA_945871545.1 uncultured Clostridia bacterium
ATCATCGCCAGCTTGATGATGTCCGCCGCCGTGCCCTGAATGGGGCTGTTCATGGCGCAGCGCTCGCCGAAGGAGCGCACGTTGAAGTTGCTGCTGGCCAGCTCCGGCAGATACCGCCGCCGTCCCATCAGCGTGACCGCGTAGCCGCGCTCCCGCGCGTCCTGCACAGACTGCTCCATGTAGGCCTTCACGCCGGGGTAGCGCTCGAAGTAGCGGTTGATGAAGTCCCGCGCCTCGCGGCGGCTCACGCCGATGTTCTTCGCCAGCGCAAAGTCCGAGATGCCGTAGACGATGCCGAAGTTGACCGCCTTGGAGGCCGAGCGCATCTGGTGGGTCACCTGATCGAAGGGCACGCCGTAGACCTCCGCCGCCGTGCGGGCGTGGATGTCCTCGCCCTTGCGGAACGCGTCGATCATCGTCGCGTCGCCGGAGATGTGCGCCAGCACCCGCAGCTCGATCTGGGAGTAGTCCGCGTCCACCAGCACATGTCCGGGCTTCGCGATGAACGCGCCGCGAATTTCCCTTCCCAGCTCGGTGCGCACCGGGATGTTCTGCAAGTTCGGCTCCGACGAGCTCAATCGGCCCGTGGCCGTGCCCACCTGATCGAAGTGGGTGTGCACGCGGCCCTGCTCGTCCCGAAGCTGAATCAGCGAATCGATGTAAGTGGAGCGCAGCTTGGAATACTTGCGGTACTCCAGGATCTTCGCGCACACCGGGTGCTCCGCCGCCAGCTCCTCCAGCACCTCCGCGCTGGTGGAGTAGCCCGTGCGGGTCTTCTTCGGCGCGGGCAGTCCCATGCGCTCGAACAGCATCTCGCCCAGCTGCTTGGGGGAATTCAGGTTGATCCTCTCCCCCGCCAGCTCCGCGATCTCGTCAATCAGGCGGGCGATGGTCGCGTCGAAGGACACGCCCAGCTGGCGCAGCGCATCCGCGTCCACCAGAAAGCCCTCCTGCTCCATGTCCCGCAGCACGAAGGCCAGCGGCATTTCGATGTCCCGGAACACACCGTCCAGGTCGCGCGCGCGCAGCTGTTCGTCCTGCTGCACGGCAAGGCGGTGAATCGCTTCCGCCGGACAGCTTGCGAAGCCCGCAATGCCCTCGTCCTCGCACAGTGCGTCCGCTGCAAACGACCTGCGCTGGGGGCTGAGCACGTAGGCAGCCAGCATCACATCAAAGGCCGACTTCTCCAGAAACTCCGCCGCCACCGGCAGCGCCTTCACATTCCACACATCCACCCGCGACGCGCGCTTCAGCAGCGGCAATACCGCCTCCACGGCCTCCGCGTCGGTCACGCCCGCCGACAGCAGGTCGCCGCCCAGCGGCAGGGACAGGTTCATCCCCGGCGCGGACAGGCTCAGCTCCGCGCCCAGATGCAGCGCCGCCCAGTCAAGCGTCTCCGCGCCCGCGCACTTCGCGCGCAGCCCGTCAAGGCTCTGCAGATGCTCCACCTTGACCTTGGGCACTTCCTGCACAGGTTCCGGCTCCACCGCATCGGGACAGATCTCTGCGGCAAGCTCGGCCAGCTTCTTCGCGGCCATGTTCATGCCCAGCTCCTTCAGCCGGGGAATGCCGCCCGAGAGCTTTCCCAGCCTCCAGCCGTCGAAGTCCATCTCCACGGGGGCGCTGCGCACGATCTCGGCCAGGCGGCGGCTCATGCGCGCCTGCTCCGCGCCGCTCAGCAGCTTCTCCCGCAGCTTGCCCTTCTCCTTCGTCTCCGCGTTCGCCAGCGTCTCCTCCAGGCTGCCGTAGGTCTGGATCAGCTTCAGCGCCGTCTTTTCGCCCACGCCGGTCACGCCCGGGATGTTGTCCGACGCATCGCCCATCAGACTTTTGACGTCAATGAGCTGAATCGGTTCCACGCCGTAGGTCTCCCGCACGTACTCCGGGGTCACGCGGCAGGTGTCGCTGATGCCCTTGCGGGTGTAGAGGATGGTGGTATGCTCCCCGGAGAGCTGGAAGGAGTCGCGATCTCCAGTGACCAGCAGCACCTGCCGCCCGGCCTCCTCGCAGGCCTTCGAGACCGTGCCGAGAATGTCGTCCGCCTCGTAGCCCGGACACTCCAGGATCGGAATCTCCATGCGCGCGATCAGCTCGCGGATGATGGGATCCTGGGCGCGCAGGTCGTCCGGCATGGGCTTGCGGGTGGCCTTGTAGCCGTCGAAGATCTCCTTGCGGAAGGTGGGCGCATGCATGTCGAAGGCCACGGCCAGACCGTCGGGCCGCTCCTCACCGATCACCTTCAGCAGCATCATCACAAAGCCGTGCACCGCGTTGGTGGGCGTGCCGTCCGGCGCGCTCATCGGGGTTTGCAGCGCATGATATGCGCGATACATCAGGCTGTAACCATCCAGCAGCACCATCTTTTCCATAGCGGGAAGCTCCTTTTATACCATAATCCCAGTTTATTATACCAAAACGCCGCATAAATAGCAAACGGCGAAAGCGAACCATTTGTGAAAAAACGGTGTTGGGATATGGACAGTTTCACTGGGAAATGGTATGATAGGAAGGCGGCTGTGCACGCCGCGCATTTCAAAGCATTCCGGCGAGGTGATTCCTTGAAACCGCTGAATTTTATTCTATGCCTGATCCTGGTTCTGATGCTGGCCTTTGTCGCCTTCTTCTTCGCCGGCGGCACGCTGGCCACCAGCGCCAGCAGCATCACCGCCGCTGCTGCGGACTATCCCGAGGCCTTCGACTCCATCCGGGGCGTGATCTCCACCAACTCTGCGCCCCAGCTGCTCTCCAGTGAGGCGCTGGGCGACGCATCCGATTATACGCTGGTGGACGTGAACATCACCCTCTCCAACCGCGGCATTTTCGACGCGGAGTGGCTGAACATCCAGGTGGAGGGCGCACCCGGCGACGTGGCCGTCTACTCCCTCACCGGCGACGGTCTGGACGTGCCCGCGCGCTCCAGCGCACAGGTCAACCTGAAGCTGCTCACCCGCGCCCCGGCGGACGCCACCCGCCAGATCACCATCCAATACTACGTCTACGGCATCTCGCGCAGCGTCCATGTGACGGCCTGACGCTGGTGGACGGGGGAGCAAGCTCCCCCGCCACTGCCACCCCTACAACGCACCGGAACCTCCGCAAAGCGGAGTTTCCGGCAGCGCCGCTAGAATCCATGGGATTCTGGCGGGCTGGTCGCGGCTCTTGCAGAGACGCGACTGCTATACAGTTTTTGCTTGAATTGCAAGCAATTCCGGTCGCAAAAACTGCAAGGTAGCGATTTTTCTTTCAGAAAACAAGTTTCCTTCCAGAAAAATCAGCCCCGTGGTCGCCGTGCACGCTTACGCACCGAAACCGTTGCGCTTGCGCGCAGGTTTCGGCAGCGCCGGGCTGGAATC
>CAMBWJ010000315.1 GCA_945871545.1 uncultured Clostridia bacterium
AGCCGCCGGCCTCCAGGGTGTTCCAGAGGGCCTCGTGATCGTTGAGCAGGCCGTCGAAGTCGTAGCGCAGACCGTACTTTGCCAGCCTGCCGTCCTCCTGCATGGCCTTCAAAAGCATCGGCCTGTCGGTGCCGTCGTCGCCGCGCCCGCCGGTGCGGCAGGAGAAGTCCGCCAGCTCGTCGGGATCGATCTTCTCGCCCGTGGCCCAGTCGATCAGATGGCACACGGAGAAAATGCCGCAGCCCGCGTCGTGCAGGTTGTCGTTTTCTTCGCTGGGAATGCCCGGGTAGCCGTAATAGGCGGTCCACTCCGGGCAGCTCTGGTTCAGCAGCCGCAGCTCGCGGCCCTGATAGTTGAACATTTTCGTCTTTCCGGTGTATTCCATGAGAATCTGCCTTTCGTATTCAAGGATTGGCGGCTGCATAAGAACAGCCGGCTATACAGGCCCATGTACAGCCGGCTTCGCTTGACCGCAAAGCCGGTTGACCGCATCGGGGGATGTGATGCGGCAAACGCACTGCGGACAGAAAAACAGGATCTATCAGATTCTTCGCCGATACATCCCGCTGAAACTGCCCCGACGCTGTGCGCCGAAACCGGAACATATCCTTCTTTGAAACCGAAGAAAGCAATACGCGATCCATGGGCAGGTTTTCTGACTCGGCTTCCATGCCCCGCGCGCCTTCTCGACCGTCGTCAATGGCATCTGCGCGGCGCTCCACCTCACAGCAGCGGTCCTGTTGGAGATTCGCACTCCATTCCCTCGAGCCCCGATGGGGTTCACCCGTGGATTTCCGATATTCTGTTTTCATCTGGTATTATAGCACGTTCCATTCCCTTTGTAAAGGACTGAATTGCTTGAAGTTCACGTGCACGTGTGATATAATTTCTTTTGATACTTTTGCAGATGGAGGCAGAGATGCGCCGGTTTAGCATATCGGAGTTGGATGCGCGCGCGCCGGAGCTTGCGCTGGAGCGTGGCCTGGGGCTGGAGATTATCGGCTTCTGCACGGCGGAGCGCATGGAGGATGAAAAGCTGCTCGCTTCGGAGGAAGCGCGGCTGCGCCCGTTCGGGCGGAAGTCGATGCACGCCCCCTACTACGAGCTCACGCCCTGCGCCATCGATTCGCTGATCGGACGGGTGAGCCTGCACCGCTACCGTCAGGCCGTCGCGACCTGCTTGCGGCTGGGAATCCGGCGGATGGTCGTGCACTCCGGCTACGCGCCGCAGATGTACTTCCCGGAATGGTTCGTGCCCAAATCCATCGAATTCTGGAAGGAGTTCGTGCGTGAGCTGCCGGAGGACTTTGAGCTGCTGCTGGAAAACGTGCTGGATGTGCGCCCGGAGCACATTCGGGACGTGTGCGACGGCGTGGATGATCCCCGGCTGCGCATCTGTCTGGACGTGGGCCACGCGAACGCCTACTCCCCGGTTCCGGTGGAGGACTGGATCAAGATGCTGGGCGGGCGCGTCGCACACGTGCACCTGCACAACAACGATGGAAGCCGCGACGCTCATGCGCCGCTGAATGCGGGCAGCATGGACGTCCGCCGGATACTTGGCCTGTTGGATTGGTATGCGCCGGAGGCGGAAATCTGCATCGAGAGCGTGGACGCATTGAGCTGTCTGGAAACATTGGAAGAAACAGGAGCAATGGAATAATGATGATGAATCCCTATGAAATCAAAATTCCTGCGCTGGACGCAGAGGTCATGAAGGAAGCCTGGGCGCGTCAGGATGCGCTGGCGAAGCCGCCGAGGAGCCTGGGCGTGCTGGAGGAGATCTCCGTGCGCTTTGCCGGCATGACCGGAAAGCTGTACAACGACGCGAAGAGGCGCCGCATCCTGATCTTTGCCGCGGACAACGGCGTGGTGGAGGAGGGCGTGACCTCCGCGCCTCAGTCGGTGACGCTGGCGCAGACCATCAACTTCACCCGGGGCCTGACCGGCGTGGCGGTGCTGGCGAAGCACTACAACACCGAACTGAAGGTCGTGGACGTGGGCGTGAACGCGCGCTTCGAGCAGCCGGGCGTGATCGACCGCAAGATTGCCATGGGCACGCGGAATCTGGCCAAGGAGCCGGCCATGAGCCGGGAGCAGGCGCTGCAGGCCCTGCACACCGGCTTCGAGATGGCGGCGCAGGCCGCTGCGGACGGCGTGGAGATTCTGGGCATCGGCGAGATGGGCATTGGCAACACCACCACCTCCAGCGCGATCCTCTCCTGCCTGCTAAACCTGCCCGCCGAGGAGACCACCGGGCGCGGCGGCGGTGTGAACGACGCGGGCTTTGCGCGCAAGAAGGAGATCATCGACTCCGCCATCGCGCGCTGGGAGCCCGACCCGGCGGACGTGGTGGACGTGCTGACCAAGGTGGGCGGCTTCGACATTGCGGCGATGTGCGGCGCGTTCCTGGGCGCGGCGGCGAACCGCCTGCCGGTGGTGATCGACGGCTACATCTCCGCAGTGGCGGCGCTGTGCGCGTTCCGCATCCGCCCGGAGAGCAGCAACTATTTCTTCGCCTCTCACATCTCCTGCGAGCGCGGCTATGCGCTGGCCATGGAAGAGATGGGGGTCAAGCCCATGTTCCAGCTGGAGATGCGGCTGGGCGAGGGCAGCGGCTGTCCCATCGCCTTCGAGGTGATTGACGGCGCGCTGTCTGTGATGAAGAACATGGCGACCTTCGACGAGGCGCGCATCGACGACGGATACCTCAGCGAGATCCGCAGCGACGCGCACCTGCAGAGGTGAGATCCATGCACACGCTGATTTCCGGCGGCTGCAAGAACGGCAAGTCCTACTACGCCCAGCGCGTGGCGAAGGCTGCGGGTGCGCCGCTGTACTATCTGGCCACGATGATCTCCACCGGTGCGGAGGACGATGCGCGCATCGCCCGCCACCTGAAGGAGCGCGAGGGCTGGGGCTTTGAGACCATCGAGTGCGGAAAGCACATCCTGCATGCGCTGGAGCACGCGGACGCGAACGGCTCCTTCCTGCTGGACAGCGTGACCGCGCTGCTGGCCAACGAGATGTTCGATCCGGCGGGCTTTGACCCCGACGCTGCCGAGCGCGTGGCGGAGGAGCTTGCCCGGTTCGTGTCGCGCACGAAAAACGTGGTGTTCGTCTCGGACTACCTGTATTCCGACGCGCAGCTCTTCGACGAATGGACGGAGCGATACCGCCGGGGTCTGGCCCTGGTGGACCGCCGCCTGGCGAAGTGCTGCGAAACGGTGCTGGAGGTCTCCTCCGGCACGGTGATCTGCCACAAGGGGGTGCTTCCGCTGTGAAAGACATGCTCACCGCCATGGACATGTGCCTGCACATGTTCATCTCGATCCCGCTGCCGCCGG
>CAMBWJ010000316.1 GCA_945871545.1 uncultured Clostridia bacterium
CGGAGGGATTTCGCTTGAACCCCATTCTCATCGTGGACGACAACGAACAGATTCTGGAAATTCTCACCCAGTACATCCGCGCGGAGGGCTGGCCGTACCTGACCGCCACCTCCGGCGAGGAGGCGCTGTCCCTGTTTGACGCCGCCTCGCCCTCGCTGATCCTGCTGGATATCATGCTGCCCGGCATCGACGGCCTTGAGGTCTGCCGCCGCATCCGCAGCGTCTCGCAGGTGCCCATCCTGATGATCACCGCCAGAGATGAAGATGCGGACCGCATCCTAGGGCTGGACATTGGTGCGGATGATTACATCGTCAAGCCCTTCTCCCCCAGCGTCGTCATGGCGCACATCCGCGCCGTCATGCGCCGCATGAGCGCGCCCAGTGGCAGCGAGACGCTGGTGATCGGCAGCCTGTCCATCCATCTGCCGTCGCTGAGCGTGACGCTGGATGGCCACAAGCTCAGCCTCACGCGCAAGGAGGTCGAGCTGCTCTACACCCTCGCCTCCGCGCCGGGCCGCGTCTTCACGCGGGACAACCTGCTGACCATCGTCTGGGGCTACGAGCACGCCGGCAATTACCGCGCGGTGGACTCCCACATCAAGCGGCTCCGCCAGAAGCTGGACGCGTATCCGCACGACTTCTTCACCATCGCCACCGTCTGGGGCACGGGCTACAAGTTTGAGAGGATCCTGCCATGAGCGCGCGCAGCTTTCGGCCCTTCCGCTCCATCACCTGGCGGCTGCTGAGCCTGTTCGCCATCGTGCTGATCCTCTTCACGCTCGTCTGCGGCATCCTGTACAACGGGCTGCTGCGCCGCCAGTCGATCGCCCATTACAGCCAGACGATGCAGCGCGACGCGCACACCATCGCGCAGAACCTGTCCGAATGGATTGCGCCGTCCAGCTACGAGAGCCTCGACGAGACGCGCTTTGACGTCAGCGACGATTCTCTGGCTCCGTATCTGGGCTTCATCGAGCAGCTGACGGGCAGCACGGTGTACATCGTGGACACCAGCCACAATGTGACCGGCTATTTCAGCGGCGTGGTGCAGACCATCCACAACCCGCTGCTGCCCAGCTATCTGGAGCAGTGCATCGCGCTGGGCTTCATGGGCAAGACACCCTTCATCCAGGCCCAGGTCGGCGACCAGATCTACCTGACGACCAGCATGCCCGTCATGAACGCGCAGAGCCGCGTGCTGGGCGTCGTGCTGCTCACCTCCACGCTGCGCGAGCAGGGCTACACGCAGGTGTCCAGCACCACCATTCTGCTCAACAGCCTGATGGTTTCCTTCCCGCTGGCCGTGCTGCTGGCCTTCGTCTTCTCCAGCATGTTCACCCGGCCGATTTCCGCGCTGCGCAAGGTCGCGCTTGCGCTGGCCGGCGGCGCCTATGAGACGCGCACCGGCATGCACCGCGACGACGAGTTCGGCTCGCTGGCGCACTCGATGGATATCCTCGCCGAGCGTCTGGAGGCCGCCCGCGCGCACGACGAGGAGCTTCACATCCAGCAGCAGACGTTCTTCTCCAACATCTCCCACGAGCTCAAAACGCCGGTCACGGTCATCCGCGGCTCACTGGAGGCGCTCAACGACGGCGTCATCCGCGGCGAGGAGAACGTCCGCGCCTATTACGCACAGATGCTCTCCGAAAGCCGCTGGCTTCAGCGCCTGATTCAGGACCTGCTGGAGCTTTCGCGCCTGCAAAGCCTGGACTTCTCGCTCAACATGAGCGAGGTGGACCTGACCGAGCTGCTGGGCGACGTCGCCATGAGCGCCAGCGCCCTGTGCGAGCGCAAGGGCGTGCTCTTCGCCTGCGAGGAGCCGGCCGGCCACTTCACCCTGCAGGGCGACTACACCCGCCTGCGTCAGATGCTGCTGGCCGTGATTGACAACGCGGTCAAGTTCACCCCGGCGGGCCGCCATCTGCATCTGAGCCTGATGGAGGACGAGCCGACGGTCATCATCGCCGACGAGGGCATCGGCATCCCGCCCGAGGAGATCGGCCACATCTTCGACCGCTTCCATCACAGGCACGACGCCTCGCGCAGGAACACCGGCCTGGGCCTGGCCATCGTGCAGGAGATCGCCCGCCGGCACAACGTGACCATTCAGGTGGAGAGCCGGGAGGGCGAGGGCACGACGTTCACCTTTATCTTCCCCCGGAAATGACGAAGGCAGGGCGTTTGCCCTGCTTTCCTTATGCTTTTATGCTTTTTGCTCCTCCGCCTCAACGGACAGCGCCGCCGGAATGCCGCGATGCTCCACCGGCGTGGAGAAGACGATCTGCGTGCGCGTGCGGCCGAACTGGTCCAGCTGGTTGATGAACTGATCGAGTTCCTGCGTCGTATGGAAGCAAACCTTGAGCAGCATCGAGTAATCGCCCGTCACGCAGTTGCACTCCATGACGTTGGGGCATTTTTCAATATAAGGATAGAATTCCGGCTTCTGCCTGGGCTCCACCTCCAGGGAAATGAACGCCTTGATCTGATAGCCCATCGCCGCCGCGGAGAGCTGCGCCTGATAGCTGGTGATCAGCCCGGCCGCCTCCAGCCGCTCGATGCGCGCGCTGACCGCCGGGGAGGAGAGAAACACCTGCTCAGCGATCACCTTGAGCGGCGTGCGCGCGTTGTCCTGCAGAATCGTCAGAATTTTCCGATCGATGTTGTCCATGCGAATTCCCCGTTTCTCTTGCTTGTATTTATTTCATAAAGAGGATACCACGATTTCCCGCGATTGGCAAGCCCCGCTGCAAAAGAAACGAAAGGCGCAGCACTTCACTTCTCCCCGGTCAAAAGAAAATTGAAAAAAATGAAAAAAAGTGTTGACAAGCGTTCGCGCCTTTGATATAATATCTCCTGTTCCGAGCGAACAGACGCACCCATAGCTCAGCTGGATAGAGCGTTTGACTACGAATCAAAAGGCCACAGGTTCGAATCCTGTTGGGTGCACCACAAACCGTTGACGTGCTTCGCGCCGTTGGCGGTTTTTCTTTTTGCTTGGTATTGTTTGAAAAACTCCCGCTTCGCGGCCTGTGCCAGATGGGCCGCGGGGCGGGATTTTTGTTATGTGTTTATTGCTTCTTTTTCAGGTCATCAGACCAATTATCACAAATTCTATCACAATAACATCTGTTCGATACCTGATTTTTCCTGATGTCCTATGGTTTTTTCGAGGCTCGGCTTTATCACAAATCGTATCACATCGACCTGAAAATGTTGCCGATCAGGCTCCCAGCCGAAATGATGTTATTCTCCCTTTTGGTACAATCCATGTGAATGCCATTGACTTCAAGGAATGTCAGCATCACATACATGCCGATACGCTTGTTGCCATCCACAA
>CAMBWJ010000317.1 GCA_945871545.1 uncultured Clostridia bacterium
GAACGACATGTCCCGCAAGAAGATCGGCGCGCTGATCGTCATCGAGCGCTCCACCAAGCTGGGCGACGTGATCGAGTCCGGCACGGTGGTGGACGCGGAGATCTCCTCCCAGCTGATTGAGAACATCTTTGAACCCAACACGCCCCTGCACGACGGCGCGATGATCATCCGCGACGAGCGCATCGCCGCGGCGGCCTGCATCCTGCAGCTCTCCGACGACTACTCCATCTCCCGCGAGCTGGGCACCCGCCACCGCGCGGCCATCGGCATCACCGAGACCACCGACGCTGTGTCGCTGATCGTCTCCGAGGAGACGGGCATCATCTCCATGGCCCGCGAGGGCAAGCTGACCCGATATCTGGACACCAAGTCGCTGAACATACTTCTGCACGAGCTGTTTACTCCGGATCGCACGCTGTCCAGCTGGATCCTCCAGCCCAGCGGAAAGGAGCAGAAGGATGAAGCCTGAATTCCGTAAGCCCGATTGGAAGCAGATCGCCGCCTGGTGCCGCACGGCGCTCAGGCGCTTCTGGAAGGTCTTCACCCGGAGGCTCTGGATGAAGCTGCTTTCGCTGCTTCTGGCGGTTCTCCTGTGGAACTACGTCGTCTCCAGCAACCACGCCATTACGCGCAGCAAGACCGTGACCGGCCTGAACGGCTACGTGACCAGCCAGTCCACGCTGGCCACCTACGGCCTGGCGCTTCTGGACGACCCCACCAGCGCCCTGACCAACGTTACCGTGAAGCTGGAGGTCGCCCAGTCCGACTATGCGCTGGCCTCCCCGGACAACGTGCAGGTCATGCTGGATCTCTCCAGCGTGCGCACGGCGGGCGCGCAGGAGGTGCCGCTGAAGGCCACAAGCACCTACGGCAAGGTCACCGGCATCCTGCCCGAGTCCGTCACGCTGACCTTCGAGACGCTGGACTCCCGCTCCGTGCCGGTGAGCGTGGAGCTGACCGGCGAGAAGAACGCGGACTGCTGGTACAGCGTCAGCCGCACCAACCCCTCGGTGATCACCGTCAGCGGCGCGGCCTCCGTCGTGCGCAGCATCTCTCAGGCCCGGGTGTACTCGGACGTGTCGGGCGTGAGCGAGTCCTACATGCGCGCGGAGCCCTACGTGCTGCTGGACGGCGAGGGAAATGAGATCACCCAGTCCATGCTGACGCGCACATCGTCCTCCATCACCGTGGTGACGGACGTGTATCCCACGAAGGAAATCCCCATCTCCACCGACATCGCCGACGTGGTCACCGGTCGCGTGGCGGAGGGCTACGAGGTCAAGGCGATCGTCATTCAGCCCGAGAGCATCACCGTGGCCGCGGAGCAGGAGCTGCTGGAGGGCATCTCCGAGCTGCTGATCGAGCCGGTGTCCGTGGAGGGCCTGAGCCAGAGCTTCTCTGCAAGGGCCATGATCTCGCTGCTGAGCGACTTCAAGAACGTCTCCACCGAGCAGGTGTACGTGAACGTGACCATCGGCGAGGAGAGCGTGAGCGAGTGGGTGGACAACGTCACCCTCAGCTTCGTGGGCAAGGCGGAAAATCTCCAGCTGGAGTGGCAGAGCGCCGACATCCAGGTGTACGTGACCGGCCCGCGCAGCGCCGTGGAGGCGCTCAAGCAGGACGGCATCCCCGTGACCGTGGATCTGACGGGCCTTGCGGCGGGCAGCTACTCCTGCGCGCTGCGCTTCCCCACGGAGAACTATCCGGACGTGAGCTTTGAGCCGGAGACGCCCGCGCTGACCGTCACGCTGAGTGAGGCCCCGGCGGAATAGTACCCTTGAACAATACAGGAGGATCCCCTTTTCATGACGCAGACAGGATATGCCAATGCGATCGTCAACGCGATGCTGGGCTGGCTCAAGGGCCTGGCCAGCTGGGTGCTGCGCCTGTTCAACCTGTCCGGCGGGTTTTCGCCGCTGAAGTTTCTGGCGGACAACTGGCTGAAGCTGCTGATCGTGCTGCTGGCCGTGGGCGTGGCGCTGGATCTGCTGGTCTGGCTGATCCGCTGGCGGCCGCACTGGGTCTGGTTCCGCAAGAAGCGGGTCATCATCAACGACAAAAACTTCTTCGACGATGAAAAGTACATCGATTCCCCGGAGGATCTGAAGCGCAGGAGCGCGCCGCGCAGGCGACCGGCTCCGGTGGAGAAGCCCCGGCGCAACTGGGAGGACAGCGACTTCGTCGTGCGCAGCGAAGCGTCCCGCAGGCGTGCGGCGCAGGGTCAGAGAACCGGCGCGGGCGCGCGCGGCTCCCATGTGAAGTCCATGCAGCTGGGCCATCGTCCCCAGTCGGAGAGCAGGGACGTGTTTCAGGACGATCTGTTCAACGTGAATGCGAAGCAGAAGTTCTCGGACAAGTACGAGGACGAGGTGTTCAATGTCTCCAACCTGCCCCGGCCGGCGAAAAGGCCGCGCCCGGAGGCGGGAGTGGAGCGCAGAACGGAGGAGGGCGCACCCCAGGGCGGCGCACAGAGGATGAATCGAAGGCGCTGACCGCGAAGGCCGGCGCCTTTCATTACAGGATGAAGGAATCAGGAGGAGATACAATATGAAGGATTTTAGCTATTGCCTGCCCACGCGCTTTGTGTTCGGGCACGGCGCGGAGCAGAAGGCGGGCGCGGAGCTGGCGGCGATGGGCGCGACGCGGGTGCTGATCCACTACGGCGGCGGCTCGGCGGTGCGCAGCGGACTGATCGGCCGCGTGGAGGATGACCTGCGCGCACACGGCATGGAGGTTTTCCGGCTGGGCGGCGCAATGCCCAATCCCCGGGACGACAAGGTGTACGAGGGCATCGAGCTGGTGCGCCGGGAGAAGATCGACTTTCTGCTGGCGGTGGGCGGCGGCTCGGCCATCGATTCCACCAAGGCCATCGCCCACGGCGCGTGCTACGACGGCGACTTCTGGGACTTCTTCTGCGGCAAGGCGGCGGTTGAGAAAACCATGCCCTTCGGCGTGGTGCTGACTACCTCGGCGGCGGGCAGCGAATCCAGCGCCAGCAGCGTCATCATGCAGGAGAGCACCAAGATCAAGCGCGGCCTGAACACGGAGTTCAACCGCCCGAGGATCGCCTTCATGAACCCGGAGCTGGCCATGACGGTGCCGAAGTACCAGATCGCCAGCGGCGCGACGGACATCCTGGCCCACATCATGGAGCGCTACTTCACCAGCGAGACGGAGGTGGATCTCACCGACCGGCTGTGCGAGGCAACCATGCAGGCGGTGATCCGCGCAACGCGCATCGCGGTGCAGGATCCCACGAACTACGACGCCCAGGCGCAGCTGATGTGGGGCGGCACCATCGCCCACAACGAGACG
>CAMBWJ010000318.1 GCA_945871545.1 uncultured Clostridia bacterium
ACCACAAAGCGGACGTCCGCCGCGTGCAGCGCCGCCTTCAGGGGCTCGATCAGGCCGCAGCCGTGGATGGATTTGTCCGTGACGATCAGCACGCACTGGATCTTCCGCGCGCGCAGCTGCTCCGGGATGTCCGCGCAGGACTCCAGCAGGATCGGGCTGCGATAGGGCAAAAACGGAATTGCAATCCTGAAAAAGAACTGAAACGTGCGGCAATAGGCCGCTTTCAGCAGGTTCATGGGCATATCCTCTAATTCCAAGGTTTGAGATGATTATATTCCCTCGACGGAGGACAGCAAGTTCAGCAAAGTAAAGTGTTTGCAATCAATCCCGGCGCAGGTCAGAGCTTCCAGGCCGCGCGCAGCAGCTCCGCGGCCGCTTCCAGCGCATCGTCCGGCACACCGCCATAGCCCAGCACGACGGTGGAGGGCCGCACGGGATATTCGTGGGCATAGTCGCTCAGCCGGTGCAGGCGGATGCCGCTGGCCGTCGCCTGAGCGTACAGCTCCTCCTCGCTGCGATCCGGCAGGGTCAGCAGAAAGTGCAGGCCGCCGCCGTCGCCGCTGATGCAGATGCGATTATCCAGACTGCGGAAGCGCTGCGTCAGGCGTGCGCAGCGCTGGCGGTAGAGATTGCACATGCGGCGCAGGTAGCGTGCATAAAAGCCCTCGGACAGAAACCTGGCCAGCACGGTCTGCTCGTAGCGCGAAACGGTGGAGGAAAAGTGGCCAAACAGCGCCCGGTAGCGCTCCAGCAGCGCCTCCGGCAGCACCATGTAGGCCACGCGGATCGACGGCGCAAGGCCGCGGCTGAAGCTGCCGATGTACACCACCCGTCCGTTGCGGTCCATGCTCTGCATCGCGGGGATGGGATGTGCACCGTAGCGGAATTCGCAGTCGTAGTCGTCCTCGATGATGTAGCGATCCGGCGCGGAGTTCGCCCAGTGGAGCAGCTGCGAGCGCTGCACGGCGGGCATGGTCACGCCCATGGGAAACTGGTGCGAGGGCGTGATGTAGGCCACGCTGGCGTCGCTCTTCAGCAGATGCGGTATGGAGATGCCCGTCTCGTCCACCGGTATGAAACGGAATCTGCGCCCGCTGTTGCGCACGCTGTGCCAGGTGACCGCGTAGCAGGGATCCTCCAGCGCAAACACGGCCTCCGGATCAAAGAGCTGGATCAGCAGCTCCAGCAGGTACTCCGTTCCCGCACCCACCACGATCTGATCCGCGCTGCAGCGCACCCCGCGATATTCCTGCAAAAATGCCGCCAGAGCGCTGCGCAGGGCCGGCTCCCCCTGACGGTCGCCGCGCTGAAGCAGCTCCGGGGAATTGTAGATGACCTCCTTGTTCAGCTTTGCCCAGGATGCATAGGGAAATGCGGAGGTGTCCACCACGGAGGTGGAGAAATTCACCCTAGGCTGCACGGGTGCAGGCCGGTCAACCGAGGCGGCCTCAGCTGCCGTTGCAGCACCATAGGGAACCAGATCGGCCACATAGAAGCCGCTCTTCGCCACCGCCTTCACATAGCCCTCCGCCACCAGGATGGCGTAGCTGTTTTCCACCGTAGAACGGCTGACCCCGAGGTGGGCGCACAGGCTGCGCTTGGAGGGCAGCTTCGTGCCCGCCGGGAGTCGCCCGGACTGAATCTCCTCCGCAAAGTAGCGGTAGAGCTGCTCGTACATCGGAATCCGGCTGCCGCCGTCCAGGGTCAGGGTGATGTTGTACATGCGTCCGCCTCCAATCTGACCACATGAAATGTGCATAAACTGAGCATTGAAGTCATGCCAGTTCTGATTTATGATTATACCTGCAATTGGAAAGCATGTCAATTGGAGGGAAAAACAATGGGTGAAAAGAAATATTCCATTCAGAAGATCATTTATATCGGCGTGATGGCAGCCATCGTCTGCGTGATCACCTTCTTCCGCTTCCCGCTGCTGGGATCGAAGGTGCACTTTGCAAACGCCATGTGTCTGCTGTCCGGTCTGCTGCTGGGCGGCGTTCCCGGCGGCATCGCCGCAGGCCTGGGCTCCTTTCTCTACGACGCTCTGTTCGGCGGCTACGACATCATTCAGTGCCTGATCACCTTCGTGAGCAAGTTCGCCATGGCCCTTGTCTGCGCGAAGATCGCCAATGTGAAGATCGATCGGGAGGCCAAGCCCGTGCGCATCGTGATCGCAAGCGTCATCGGCGCGCTGAGCTACGTGGCGCTGTACATGCTCAAGACCTTCATCTATCAGAAGTTCGTCTACGGCTTCCCCATGGACGCCGTCGGCGCGACCATGCTCTCGAAGCTGCCCGCTTCCCTGATCAACGCCGTCGTGGCGATGATCGCCGCGCCCATCTTCTACGGCGCGCTTCGACCGGCGCTGAAGCAGGTCACCGCCCGCATGACCGCGCACTGACGCACATTCGGAGATCCCGCTTGCCGTCCGGGCTTTTCTTTAGCCCGGACGGCTTTTTTCGCCCTGATGGGAGATAAACTGCCACGCGCGGCGCATTGCGGAAAATGGCGATCCGCAAAACCTGTCATGAAAAAGCGATTGCATTTCCAATCTACATGTGCCCGCCTCCAATCTGGCCACATGAAATGTGCATAAACTGAGCATTGAAGTCATGCCAGTTCTGATTTATGATTATACCTGCAATTGGAAAGCATGTCATTTGGAGGGAAGAAAAATGAAGCATACATCAACATTCAAGATTGTTCTGACTGCGCTGTTCGCCGCGCTGATCTGCGTCGCCACCATGCTGATTCAGATCCCGATTCCCGCCACCGGCGGCTATGCGAACCTGGGCGACGGCGTGATTCTGGTCTGCGCCTATCTCATCAGTCCCCTCTACGCGGTGATCGCTGCGGGCCTGGGCTCCATGCTGGCGGATCTGCTGGCGGGCTATGCGTCCTTCGCGCTCGGCACGCTGGTCATCAAGGCGGGCGTCGCACTGATCGCCACGCTGATCTTCAACCGCTTCGGCCGCAATGCCAAGACCACCTCCCGACTGGTTTCCATGATCGTCGGCGCGGTGCTCGCAGAGGCCTTCATGGTTCTGGGCTACTTCGTCTATGAGGCGGTGTTCATGGGCTTCGGCATCGGCGCTGCGGGCAGCATCCCGGGCAACATCGGCCAGGGCGTCGTCGGTGTGATCATCGGCTGCGTGCTCGCGCCCATCCTCCAGCGCTCCCGCGAGGTGACAGAGCTGATGGATCGCACCCGCAAATAAAACTCGCGCAATTTATCGGGACTCCGGCATTGTCGGAGTCCTCAGCCTGTAAAACCGAACCCCCACACCTGGCGTTAATCTCATTGGGA
>CAMBWJ010000319.1 GCA_945871545.1 uncultured Clostridia bacterium
TCTATTATGTGCCCTATGTCACGCTGTCGGTGATGACCTTCCCGTCCATCATGGACGCAACCGGCAGCCAGTGGTCGGGCCTTGCGGCGCTCATCGTGGGCATGGCGCTGGCCTGGCGGGGCGCGAGCCTGTTCAAGGTCGCCATTGCATGCTGCGCCACGGTGTACGTGCTGGAGCTGTTCATCCTCTGACGGGGTGCGGGTGAAAGCCCTGCCCGACGGAAGTGGAGCCGCAGGTACATCAAAAGGGGGAGCCTCCCACGCGGGAGGCTCCCCCTTAATGCTGCATTACTTTCCGAAGCGCATGCGCCGGTCGTTGGCCAGAACGCCGCTGAAGCGCTCGAAGCCGTACCACTGGGTGTAGCCCGCGCACTTGCTCAAGAACAGGTAGTACACGTTCAGGCCGCAGCCGGTGAGGGTCTCGAAGTTGCCCTGACCCTTGGCGATCACCAGCTTGGCATTGCAGATGCGCGCGCGCACGGCCTCAGGCACGCGCTCCAGGTCGGTTCCGGCAACGTACTCCAGGCCGTTCTCCATCAGCTCGGCCACTTCGGGCAGGCCCGCCTCCACCGCGTCCTCCAGGGTCGCGTCGTTGAGCACCGGCGTGCCGCGCACCAGCGAGACGATCTCCTGCTGGGGATACAGCCGCCTGATCGTCTCGATCAGCAGCCGGTCCAGCACGATCTCGCCGCAGTTGTCGTGGATGAACACCAGCTCGCCGCCGGGCCGGGCCAGGTCGTTGCGGAGCTGCTCGTACTCGTCGCGATCCACGTGCTTCTCCGCCGCATCGTCCAGCAGCCGCAGCAGCTCGTCGGGATCCACGTCCCGCAGCACGCCAAAGTCGATGTAATTTCCGGCCATGGAGAGCTGAAGCGCCGCGTACAGTGGATCCTCCGCAGCGTCGATGCGCGCGCGCAGCCGGTCGCACAGCCCCAGCAGCAGCTGGTTGAAGCTGTGCTTGATCGCGGTGAAGTCGTCCTCGATGCCCAGCAGATCGCGCCGCAGGCGGATGATGCGCGCGTCCACCAGCGGCGGGGCCTCGTTTTCCATGTCCGCCCCGGCGATGATTTCGCAGATTTTGCGCATGTACTCCGCCCGCAGGGCCTGATCCTGAACCGGCGCGGCCTTGCGCAGGTTTGCATCCACCAGGCAGGCCGCGCATTCGGCGTGAAATTTCATTTGCATACCTCACTTCCACTGCGGAGCTCCGCAGTTCGTTTGTTTCCCCTCATTCCGCGCGGAAATATTCCCGGCGCAGACGCTACCAGTATAGCACGTCCGCGCCCGCTTTGCAATTCCCGCGGCGCGACCGAAAAAATGACGGAATGTGTAGATTCACGCGGTTTTAACATCGTTTCTACTTGACAGACGGCGGGAATCTGGTTATAATTTTCTCATTATCACAGTGTTTACCCCGAAACGATTTCGGGAAAACGAAAAGGCGATGACCGGGAACAAGTAGCCTGTCGCGCCGCGGATTTCAGAGAGCCTCCGGTGTGCTGGAAGGGAGGCATCCGCGAGACGGGGGAATTCATCCCGGAAGCCGGGCGCTGAAGGCGGCGAGTGCTGCTGCGTAGGCGCTGCCGGGGGCTTCCCGTTACAGGAGCCGACAGTGAAGGCTGTCCCTGAGGCTTGAACCGCGAGGTTCGGGCAAACTGAGGTGGTACCGCGTGATTAACGCCCTCTGCATGCGAAGGCATGCTGGGGGCGTTTATGTTTCCGTCGGGGAAGCCGTTCCCCCAGGAGACAAAAAAATTTAGGAGGAACTGAAAATGAAAAAGATCCTTGCCATCATGGTTGCTCTGATGATCGTGCTCGCTCTGCCGGCAATGGCAGAGGAGACCTACACCGTCGGCATCTGCCAGCTGGTGCAGCACCCCGCGCTGGACGCCGCCACGCAGGGCTTCCGCGATGCTCTGACTGAGAAGCTGGGCGATTCCGTCTCCTTCGACGAGCAGAACGCCTCCGGCGATTCCGCCACCTGCATCACCATCATCAACTCCCTCATCGCTGAGGAAGTGGACCTGATCATGGCCAACGCCACCCCCGCGCTGCAGGCTGCGCAGGCCGGCACCGCCGACATCCCGATCCTGGGCACCTCCGTCACCGACTACGGCACCGCGCTGGACATCGCTGACTGGACCGGCACCACCGGCATCAACATCTCCGGCACCTCCGACCTCGCTCCCCTGGACGGCCAGGCCGCGATGATCCAGGAGCTGTTCCCGGACGCCAAGGAGATCGGCCTGATCTACTGCTCCGCCGAGGCCAACTCCGTCTATCAGATCAACGTCATCAAGGGCTATCTGACCGAGATGGGCTACAACTGCACCGAGTACTCCTTCACCGACTCCAACGACGTCGCCTCCGTTGTCACCAACGCCTGCGCCGCCAGCGAAGTGCTCTACATCCCCACCGACAACACCGCCGCTTCCTGCACCGAAGCCATCCGCAACGTGGTTGAGCCCGCGGGCATCCCGGTTGTCGCCGGCGAGGAAGGCATCTGCTCCGGCTGCGGCGTTGCCACCCTGTCCATCAGCTACTATGACCTGGGCTACGCCACCGGCGAAATGGCCTACGAAGTTCTGGTCAACGGCGCGGACGTCGCCACCATGCCCATCCAGTACGCTCCCCAGTTCACCAAGGAGTACAACGCGGAGCTGTGCGAGATCCTGGGCGTGACCGTTCCCGAGGACTACGTCGCCATCGGCTGATTCGATCTGTTCCCGAAAAGAACAGTGGCCAACCCCACTGTTCTTTTCACATAATTTTCATTTGGGGGAAGAAACTTGAATTTCACGACACTGCTCAACGCCATGCCCGGCGCAATCGCGCAGGGACTCATCTGGGGCATCATGGCGATCGGTCTTTTCATTACCTATAAAGTTCTTGACTATTCCGACCTGACCGTGGACGGCACGATGGCCACGGGCGGCGCGGTGTGCATCATGCTGATGATGCAGGGTGTGAACGTCTGGATCGCGCTGCTCTGCGCCATCATTGCGGGCATGCTTGCCGGTCTGGCGACGGGCCTGTTCCACACGGCCATGGGCATTCCGCCCATCCTCGCCGGCATCCTGACGCAGCTGTCGCTGTACTCCATCAACCTGACCATCATGCAGGGCAAGGCCAACCAGGCGGTCAGCGTGACGAAGTACAACCTGATCGTCAGCTCCCGCTACGTAAAGGAGCTGTCTTTCCGCAATCCGATCCTCATCACCGCCATCGTCATCGTGGTGCTGATCGGCGTGCTGTACTGGTTCTTCGGCACCGAGCTTGGCTGCTCGCTTCGAGCTACAGGCTGTA
>CAMBWJ010000320.1 GCA_945871545.1 uncultured Clostridia bacterium
ACGAATCCTGCGGATTCCAGTCCGGTGCTGCCGGCCGCTGCAAAGCATTGCAGTGCGGTCGGTACATTCCTGAAAATGAATTTTCATCCAGAAAAATCAGCTACGGGGTCGCCGTACATGCCGCCGACCCCGATTGCAATGCGAGAGGGCTTCGGCCCTCTCGCACTCTCCCGGGATTATTTTGACAAGCTGAAGCCCCCGACCGCACGGTCGGGGGCCTGTTGTATGGAAGCTGAATTACTTCTTGGAGATGCGGATCTGGCAGACGTCGTCGCCCTTGGCCAGGGTCTTGCCCAGCTCGAAGGAGAAGCCCTCGTTGGCATAGGTGGAGATGATGCCGCGGTCGCCGTCCATGGCGATGTCGCACAGCTCCGGCATGTCCTCCTCGGGCAGGCCCAGCTTGCGCCAGGCAGCCAGCAGCGGGCAGTAGTGGAAGTCGATGTTCAGGGCCTTTTCGCTCTGCTCCAGGATCTCCATCTCGAAGATGTCGACCACGTCGGGATTGGCGAACTCGGGGGCGAACTTGGTCAGATCGTCGGTGCGGGAATACTTGTTGTTGCCGTGGAAGCAGCCGCAGCGCAGGATGGCCTTGTGGGCGAACTCGGTGCTCAGGCCGGCCTTCTTGGCCTCGTCGATCAGCAGACCCATCCAGGTGGCGCGATGCTCGATGAAGCCGCGCATCTTCTGGGTGTTGGCATCGGTCTTGGTGGGCACGTTGTTGTTCTTAATCTCGCTCATTTTCTTCTCTTCTCCTTTTTATGCGGCTCAAATGAGGTTGGCCGCAATGTAATCGCAAAGGCATTCGATCTGGTAGCTCATGGTGACAGCACCCGCGTCCAGATGACCAACGCCCTTGTTGGTCTGGTAGCTGGCGCGGCCCTTCACGGCTTCCATGCCGCGCGTAGCCTCCGCGCCGTCGACGGCGGCCTTCTTGACCTCCGCCAGGGTCTCCGCCGCGCCCTTGCCGGCCTCGATGGCGGCCTTGTAGGCCTGCACCGCCGGATACAGCGCGTCGATCATGGTCTTCATGCCCGGCTCCGCCTTGCCGCGCGCCATCATGTCGCTGACCATGGCCTCCAGCGCGTTGCACAGGCCGCGATTGGTCAGCTCCGCCTTGCCGGCGCAGCTGCGGGCCGCAGCCATGTATGCGCCGCCGTAGAGGATGCCGGAGGAGCCGCCGATCTTGCTCATCATCAGCATGCCGATCTTCTTGAACACGTCGCAGATGGGCATGGCGCGCATCTCGTCGCTGGCGGCAACCAGGTTCTCAAAGCCCATGTTGATGTTGGCCCAGTGGTCGCCGTCGCCGGTGGCCGCGTCCAGGGAGGTGACGTAGTCGCCGTTCTCGTAGATCTTCTTCGCGGTGATGTTGATGTAGTTGACGTAGTCCTGCGCGCTCAGGGTAAAGGGCGTCGTGTCCTCGTCGCCGCAGGGCGCTGCGGCCTGCACGGGCGCATCGTCGCTCTGCGCGGCGTGGGTGGGAGCCTCGACGGCCTGCGCTGCGGCAGTCTCGCCGCCGGAAACCGCGCCTGCAACCTGGAAGGCGGGGGCCTCGCTGGGATAGTCCAGGCAGGCCTTCAGCTCGTCGTCCAGCTTGAGCAGGGTCACGGATGCGCCAGCCATCTCCAGGGAGGTCATGTAGTTGCCCACGAAGGTCTTGTAGGCCCTGATTCCCTTCGCTTCGAGGATCTGCTGGACTTCGTTGTTGAGGATGTACAGCTCCATCAGCGGCGTGCCGCCCAGGCCGTTGACCATCACGGCGACCTCGCTGCCCTCGAAAATGTCGGTGTCGGCGAAGATCTTGCCCAGGAGCTTGCTGGCGATGTCCTTCGCGGAGGAGATGGGCTCGCGGTTGATGCCGGGCTCGCCGTGGATGCCCATGCCGATCTCGATCTCGTCCTCGGCGAGGGTGAAGCCGGGCTTGCCCACGCCGGGCAGGATGCAGGGAGACATCGCCATGCCCATGGTGCGCACGTTGGCGATGGTCTTTTCCGCCACGGCCTTGACCTCGGCAAGGCTCTTGCCCATCTCGGCGGCTGCGCCCGCGATCTTGTGCACAAACACGGTGCCCGCGATGCCGCGACGGCCGGTGGAATAGGTGCTGTCCTCCACGGCCACGTCGTCCTTGACCACCACGTAGTCGGTCTTGATGCCGTCCAGAGCGGCCATCTCGCCGGACATGGTGAAGTTCATGATGTCGCCGGAGTAGTTCTTGATAATCATCAGCACGCCCGCGCCGGAGTCCGCCGCCTTGATGCCCTCCACGATGCGGTCCGGGGACGGGGAGGCGAACACGTTGCCGGCCACCGCTGCATCCAGCATGCCCTTGCCCACGTAGCCCGCGTGCGCAGGCTCGTGGCCGCTGCCGCCGCCGGAGACCAGGCCGACCTTGCCCTGCTTCTTCTCCCGGCGGGCGATGACCTCAACGCCCTCGCCCAGGTAGACCACTGCGGGGTTCGCCCTGGCGAGGCCCTGCAGCATCTCGCTGACCACATTGTTGGGATTGTTGATAATCTTCTTCATGCTTGCTTCTCCTTTGAATATTGTTGATGATTCTTCGGAAGCCGCCGGATTCGGGCGGCGCTGCCGGAACCCCCGCCGCGCGGAGGTTTACGTGAATTGCATGTTCAGTTGATGGGACGACTCACTGCCGGGCCTTCTGCGCGGCGCCCTTGCCGCCCAGGTAGGCGTTCTTCACGCGCTCGTCCCGGGCCAGATCCGAGGCCTTGCCCTCGATGACGATGTTGCCGGTCTCCAGCACGTAGGCGCGGTCGGCGACGGAGAGCGCCATGTTGGCGTTCTGCTCGATCAGCAGGATCGTGGTTCCCTGCTTGTTGATGGACTCGATCAGATCGAAGATCATCAGCACCAGGTTGGGCGCGAGACCCATGCTGGGCTCGTCCAGCAGCAGAAGCTTCGGCTGACTCATCAGCGCGCGGCCGATGGCCAGCATCTGCTGCTCGCCGCCGGAGAGGGTGCCCGCCGTCTGGCCGATGCGCTCCTTCAGGCGGGGAAAGAGCTCGTACACGCGGTCGTAGGCCGCATTGATCTCGCCCTTGTCCTTGCGGGAGTACGCGCCCAGGCGCAGGTTTTCGTGCACCGTGAGGCCCGGGAACACCTCGCGGCCCTCGGGGGAGATGCTGATGCCCTGCTCCACGATCTTGTAGGGCGGGATGTTGGTGATGTTCTTGCCGAGGAAGTTGATGGAGCCGGTCTGGGCCTTGACCATGCCGGTGATGGCCGACAGCGTGGTGGACTTGCCCGCGCGGTAGGCTCCGAAGAGCGCGACGAGATCGCACTGGG
>CAMBWJ010000321.1 GCA_945871545.1 uncultured Clostridia bacterium
CGAAGAGGAGCCTCCGGCGGAGGAAGCCGCAGCGCCGTCCGAGCCTGCCGCCGAACCGGCGGAGGAGGCTGCGCCCGAATCGGCGGAGGTCCCCCAGCAGGAGGTGCAGAGCGATGCCCATTGAGCTGCAATGCGAGGTTCCCGGCTGTCCGGAGGGCCTGGAGGACTTCCTGAATGATGTTGCAAGCGTCTGCATGGAGCTGGAGGGAATCTCCGGCGCGGGCTTTGCCGTCCGCGTGGTGGACGATGCAGCCATCCACACGCTGAACCTTTCGATGCGCGGCGTGGACAGCGCCACGGACGTGCTCTCCTTCCCCACCGTGCGCTTCCCGAAGGGAACCACCGCCAGGGACAACCCCAAGCGCCTGCGCCGGGAGTACGATCCCAGCGTGGGCTGGATCAACCTGGGCGACTGCGTGCTGAACCTGAACCGCGCCCGGGAGCAGGCGCAGGAGTTCGGCCACTCGCTGAAGCGGGAGCTGGGCTACCTCACCGCCCACTCAGCCTTTCACCTGATGGGCTACGACCACATGGAAGAGGATGAAAAGCGGCAGATGCGCGCCATGGAAAAGCGCGCCATGGAAAGACTGAAGCTCTGGCGCAATCCGAAGGGAGGAACGACCATGACCCACGAGGAACTGTTTCACCTGGCCGAGGAGGCCCGCAAGAACGCCTATGCGCCCTACTCCCACTTCAGTGTGGGCGCGTGCATTCTGACGGAGGACGGACGCACCTTCCAGGGCTGCAATTTTGAAAACGCATCCTTCGGCGCGACGATCTGCGCCGAGCGCTGCGCCGCCAGCGGAGCCATCGCCGCCGGACAGCGCCGCTTCATGGCCATCGCCATCGCCGCCGACAGCGTCGCCTGGCCCTGCGGCATCTGCCGCCAGGTGCTGCGGGAATTCGCCTGTGGGCCGGATATGCCCGTCATCGCCGGAGCCGCCGGTTCCGGCAGTTTTGAAACCCGAACACTGGATGAACTGCTCCCCGGCTCCTTTGGCCCGGAGTACCTGCTCAACGATGAACAAGCATAACGGAGGAAACGCACTTGTCTGATAAGAAATTCCGCTCGGGCTTCGTGGCCATCCTGGGCCGCCCGAACGTCGGCAAATCCAGCATCATGAACCGCATCGTCGGCGAAAAGGTCGCCATTGTCTCCAATCATCCCCAGACCACCCGCAATAAGCTGCTGGGCGTGGCCACCGGCCCGGACTGGCAGCTGGTGTTCGTGGACACCCCCGGCCTGCACAAGCCCCGCACCAAGCTGGGCGAGTACATGATGAAGTCCGCCAGCGATGCCCGCGAGGGCGTGGACGCGGTGCTGGCGGTGGTGGACGGCCAGCGCATCGGCGGCGGCGACAAGGCCGTGCTCAGCGACATCCAGAGCATGAACTGCCCCCGCTTCCTTGCGGTCAATAAGATCGACATCGTGCCGCCGGAGAAGCTGATGCCCCAGCTGGCGGAGCTGAACGAGTTCCACTTCGACCAGATCTTCTCGGTCTCCGCGCGCACCGGCGAGAACATCGATCTGCTGACCCAGAAGCTGATCGAGGCCATGCCCGAGGGCCCGAAGTACTTCCCCGACGACATGATCACCGACCAGCCCGAGCGCGTGATGTGCGCGGAGATCATCCGCGAGAAGGCGCTGAACAATCTGCGGGACGAGATCCCCCACGGCGTGGGCGTGGAGATGCTGCAAATCAAGAAGCTCAGCGACAACCTGACCGAGATCCACGCCAACGTCTACTGCGAGAAGGAGTCCCACAAGTCCATCATCATCGGCAAGCAGGGCGCGATGCTGGGCAGGATCGGCTCCCAGGCCCGCGTGGACATCGAGCGCCTGCTGGGCACCAAGGTCATGCTGAAGCTGTGGGTGAAGGTGCGCCTGGACTGGCGCAACCGCGCGGGCGATCTGCGCACCCTGGGCTACGAGGACTGAGGACGCATCATGCCCGCCCTCAACACCCCCGCGCTGGTGATCCGACGCGCGGACTACTCCGACTACGACCGCATGGTCACGCTGTTCTCCCCCGAGCACGGACGCATCGACGCCATTGCCCGGGGCTGCCGCAAGCAGAAGTCGGCGCTGCACAACGCCTGCGAGCCCTTCGTCAGCGGCGAATTCCAGCTCTACCAGCGGGGTGAGCGCTTCGCCATCGAGCAGTGCCAGATCACGGAGAGCTTCTTCGACCTGCGCATGGACTACGACCGTCTCCAGCACGGCGCGTACTGGCTGCATCTGCTGGACGCGGCGGTGATGCCGGACGTGCCCATGCCGGACTTGTTCCTGATCACGCTGCGGGCGCTGGCCCATCTCAATTACTCCGGCATCCAGCCGGAGCTGCTGACCATGGCCTTCGAGATGCACTTCATGGCCCAGCTGGGCTACGCGCCGCGCATGGACGTGTGCCTGAAGTGCGGACGGAGCGTGGACGGCGACGCGCGCTTCGACGTGGATCGTGGCGGCTGCGTGTGCCTGAGCTGCCCCTCCTCCGCCCCGCGCATTTCCAACGGCGCGCGGCGGATCCTGATGAAGCTGCCCCGCACGAAGTACGACCAGGTGCAGCTGCTGGTGGATCGCCCGGACTGGAAGGAAGCAGCGCGCATCTTCCGCAGCTACATCGACGACCGCATCCAGATGCGGAGGTTCGCGCCGCCGCTGCCGGAGCTTTCCGAATAAAAATTTTCTGAAAACTGATGCAAAACTGTTTGAATTGACACTGGTTGTGTTATATAATACACGTAAGCCAGATGAGAACTAGGCTCTAAAAAAACAACATTCAATATGAGGAGGATACAATCATGAAGAAGTTCGTTTGCACCATCTGCGGTTATGTTTATGAAGGCGAAGCTGCTCCCGAAGCCTGCCCGGTCTGCAAGGCCCCCGCAAGCAAGTTCATCGAGCAGAGCAGCGAGATGACCTGGGCTGCCGAGCACGTCGTCGGCGTCGCTCAGGGCGTTGATCAGGAGATCATCGACGGCCTGCGTGAGAACTTCACCGGCGAGTGCACCGAGGTCGGCATGTACCTGGCCATGGCCCGCGTTGCCCATCGCGAAGGCTATCCGGAGATCGGCGAGTACTGGCGCCGCGCTGCCCTGGAAGAGGCGGAGCATGCTGCGAAGTTCGCCGAGCTGCTGGGCGAGGTCGTCTACGACTCCACCGAGAAGAACCTGGCCGTCCGCGTTGAGGCCGAGAACGGCGCCACCGCCGGCAAGACCGCTCTGGCCAAGAAGGCCAAGGAACTGGGTCTGGACGCCATCCACGACACCGTGCATGAGATGGCCCGCGACGAGGCCCG
>CAMBWJ010000322.1 GCA_945871545.1 uncultured Clostridia bacterium
GCCTGCCTCAAATTACAGCTTCTCTTCCATCTCATTTCTTCTCCGTAAGCGTCGTCGTGAGAATTTCTGCCCGCGCCCGACCGTCGCGCAGGTGCAGCTCCACATGCATGCCTGTTTCCAGCAACGCTGCGCTGGTGCACACGCCCGCGTCCGTGCTGACGTAGGCGTAGCCCCGCTCCAGTACGCCCGCCGGATTGAGTGCGTCCAGCTTGTCCGAGATGCGCTCCAGGCGGTTGTCCGGGCGCTCCGGCAGCGCTCCCACAGCCCATCCAGCGCGCTTCTCCGCCCCTCAATTAGCTCCTGCGCGGGGTTTTTAAACAGCGGCGACGCGCACACGCGCATCAGCTCCGCCCTGCGCAGCCGGTTCCCCTGCATCAGTCCCGCGGATACCCTGCGCATGGCGGTATCCAGGCTCCGCTGGAGGTCGGCAAGCACCGGAACGGCGATCTCCGCCGCCATGGACGGGGTTGCCGCGCGCACGTCAGCCACGAAATCCGCGATGGTGAAGTCCGTCTCGTGGCCCACGCAGGAAATCACCGGAATCTCTGAGGCCGCAATCGCCCGGGCGACCGCCTCCTCGTTGAAGGCCCACAGATCCTCGATGGAGCCGCCGCCGCGCCCCAGCAGGATCACCTCCGCCCTGCCGTCGCGGTTGAGCATCTCCAGTGCGCGCACGATCTCCCCCACGGCCTCTGCACCCTGCACCGAGCAGGGAGCCACAATGATACCTACATGGGGATTGCGCCGCCGGGCGATGCGCACCATGTCCCGCAGCGCAGCGCCCGTGCGGGAGGTGGCGATGCCGATGTAGCGCGGCTTCAGCGGAATTTCCTTTTTGATTGCGGGATCGAACAGGCCCTCCGCCGTCAGCCTGCGCTTCAGCGCCTCGAACTTCTGGTAGAGGTCGCCCACACCGGCCTTCTGCATGGAATTGACGTATAGCTGGTAGCTGCCGTCCCTGGGAAACAGCGAGGCCGAGGCATGCACGCGCACCTGCATGCCGTCCTGGGGCTGAAAGGTCAGGCCCATGGCGCTCTGGCGGAACATCACGCACTGCACCCGTGCGCCTGCATCCTTCAGGGAGAAGTAGCGGTGGCCGCTGACGTGGTGCTTGTAACCCGAAATTTCGCCCGTCACCACGACGTTTCGCAGCAGCGCATCCCCTGCCAGGAGCCTGCGCACGTATTCGTTGAGCTCCGATACGCTCAGCGCGCGATCCGGCTGCATCGCTTCACCGCCCTTCCCTTTACTGTATAGTTCATATCAAAAAGAGTGCCTCTGCCGGTATTCACAGCAAAGGCACGAATGACCCGCGGGCGCTGCGCCTATTCGCCGCTCTCCCGGGAGAGGTTGCCCAGCACGCCGTTGATGAACGCGCCGGCCTTGTCCGCAGAGAACTGGTTCGCCAGCTCCACTGCCTCATTGATGACAATGCCCGCCGGAACCTCGCCCAGCTTCAGTTCGTATGCGCCCAGGCGCAGGATGGCGAGATCCACCTTGGAGACGCGCTCGATCGTCCATCCGCGCAGGTGGCTGGCAATGCTTGCGTCCAGCTCCTCCGCATTGGCAACCACGCCCTCGAACATGCGGTTCATATATTCGGATTCGCGCTCGCCGGGAGCGACGCCGAGCAGGTTCAGGCGGGTCTCCTCGCCGCCGTCGCCGCCCATTTCCCATTCGTAAATCAGCTTCATCGCGTGTGCACGGGCGATTTTTCTGTCCATTCTGGCAAACCTCGTCTCAACTCAATTTGTATTTCAGGCATCAAAGCGGTGACGCGCAGATGCGCGCCGCCGCGATGCACTCATTCCTGTTCCTCGGGTTCTTCCGTATCCTCCTGCACGGGGGCGTCCATGATGGGATCCAGGTGCAGCTGGATCGGCGCGGGCTCGACATTCTCACTCTGCGCAGGTGCTTCCACCGGCGCGGGTACGCTCTGGTAAGCGGGCGCAGCCGGTTCCGCAGCGCCCTTGCGGCCGCGACCGTGGCGGCTGGCCTCGTCGCCCTCCAGGGCGTTGACGCTGACGCTCACCTCGCGCACCGCCACGCCGCAGTTCAGCTCAATGTAGCTACGGATGGCGCGCTGGATGTTCATCGTCACAGTGGGCACGTGCGCGCCGTTTATGATGGTCACGCTGGTGTTGATGGAGATGGCGTCCTCGCAGTTGACGATGCCGGACTTCATCTCGCTGATGCCGTCCACGCCGCGCACGGCCTGGCGGATCATCTGCTCCACCGCGCTGACCGCGATGCGGGTCTTTCCGGCCTCGCTGGAATCCACGGTGATGAAGCCGCGCTCGCCGCGCTTTCCATCCCGGGACAGGATGATGATGACGCTGGCCACCGCGAAGATCACGTAGATCGCGAGAACCACAATGCCGATGATGTCCGTGCTGCCCTTGCCGATGGCGGCGTAGGCCGCTTCAAAGCCGCGATAGATGGTGTCCGGCCACACGCAGAACACGAGTGCCATGGCACAGGCAACCAGAGACAGCAGCCAGTGTACAAACAGGATCAGCTTTCTGCCGAAATTCAGTTTCATATTTCATTCCTCCCAGCGGGCAAGGAACGCTGCGCGGGGCGGCTTACTCCGCCTCGTCCTCCTCCTCATCCTCGTCCGCATCCTCTTCGGGTTCGTCGTCGAGTTCCTCGTCGGGTTCCTCATCTTCGTCATCCTGAGGCTCCTGGGGTTCTTCCGCCTTCACAGGCTCCTCCGCAGGCGCTTCAGACTTCTCCAGCATCTTTCTTCTCTGTTCCTCAAGCTCGGCGACAGCCTTCTGCTCGCGCTCAAAGCTCACGCCGGCAACGTGCACGTCCACCGCATGCACATCCAGACCGCTCATGGTCTCGATGGCCTTCTTCACATTCTCCTGAATGCTGCGGGCGACGTCCGGCACCGGAGAGCCGTACTCCACCACGATGGTGATGTCCACAGTAACCTTGTTATCGTCCAGATCGATGCGCACGCCCTTGGTGAAGTTGCGCGAGTTCTTTCTGGAGAACATATCTGCAAATCCGCTGCTCTGGGAAGACATGCTCGCGACGCCTTCCACCTCAGTTGCCGCGAGACCGGCGATCGTGGCGACCACCTCTGTGGCGAAGGAAACCGTGCCGTTGGGATTTTCATCCAGCTTGACGTCGGGCTGGTAATTCTCACTCATAGTGCAGACCTCCTTTTTCAGCATCATTATAACAGATCATTGCCGAAAGCGCAATCACAATTTCGCTTAATTTATCGGAATGATCTTCACATTGCCGCTCTGCACGCCCGTTTCCCTGCA